>NZ_JBDFXP010000003.1:0-202013 GCF_040911965.1 Phocaeicola sp. RTP21359st1_B8_RTP21360_211022 | reverse complement strand
GCTATACATAAATCCTAAAATTTTTGTTCGCAGCGAAGATAGAGATTTCAATTATGAGCCAATTTTTGACTGCTTACATTTATTAGTTGGAATATTAATTTTCAGCATCTTAGAACATTATTGAGAACAAGGCTAATCGTAATTTCATTTTCAAAGTATTTATTGTATGTTGCCCAACTCTCGATGAAGTGTAAGTACTTTGCCATAAGAGCAATGATTTACAATAAAATTTCTAGCATTCAAAGTCAATTGATGATAACGGGAAGCATCCTCAAATATCCATTCGATACCTTTTGTCAAGTCCGAACTTTTTTTATATTTTGCCAAATAACCAGTAATTTCATGTTTAATTAAATCTGGAATACCACCAATATCAAATCCGACACAGGGCACTCCACAAGACATGGCTTCTACTATGACATTCGGATAATTATCCGCCAATGAAGAAGATACAAACACATCGGAAGCATTATATACCAATATCATCGAATAATCATCACTCAGATAACTAGTAAAATGAACATCTATATCCAAGCCCTCAAAGGGTTTCTCATCTACATATCCAAAAACTAGGCATTCATATTTGTCCTTGTCCAATTTTCGAATACACTCCTTCAAGTATTCCCATCCTTTATAGGGACTATTCACATTCACAGCACCAAACAGAATTGTTTTTTTATTAGAATTTAATCCAAAAAGTTCTTTGGCGTTTTTTTTATCCAGAGGCTTATATTTATCTGTATCTAGCACATTGGGACATACAAAAACCTCATGCCCACGAAATAAAGTACTATTCCTAGCACAGCTTGCCAACCATTCACTAGGTGTAACGACTTTTAAATTAGAATATTTCGTCCAATGTTTCAATTTCTGCCTAAATTGCTTTTGTGCGATATCTCCCCACTTACAATGTTGCAACGTTTCACAATCAACACATTCTGTTTCGTACTTTGTACATTGAAAAGCATGATGACACCCTCCTGTCAAAGGATACATGTCATGCATATACCAAAAAATTGGTTTCCCTGTTTTTAATAATCTCTCTATTCCATGTATACTCAACGTAGAAGCATTTATCCAATGTAAATATATAGCATCTGCCTGTTGCACCAAAGGATGCTTATCAACCCTATGTCCAAACAGAGCATAACAAAAATCAGCACGTGGTTTAAATCTTCTAATTACAAAAGAATGGAGAAAATTATATAAGTTATCCAAAACTTGGAGTTGTACTCGGTTTTTACGCAATACATAAATTGTATTATCCCGCGTCATTTTCAATACAACAAGCATATTGGAATTAAGCCCTATTCTATTCATTGCTTCATTATGCCGATAGGCGGCTATACCAGCCCCTCCTGACTTATCTGAATAATTTATATGAAGAATTTTCATAAAAGTGCATTATCTTTTAAGACTGTTTTCTAATTTTTGTAGTAATAATAGCAAATGACGAAATCTATTAGGAAAAATAATTCCTTTTCGAAAGTATTTAACATAAGATACCATATACATGGCTTGGTTACTAAATTTTTTATAGAAATCCAAATTATAAGAAAAAATCATTTTGTCAATCTTATTCAATATTTCTATATTACAAAGTTCTTTTCTCTTACTTAAAAGTTCTACCCTATAGATTAATTCAATCTGTACTTGCAATACATTCTCGACATATTTTCTCCTACAAACAGAAATATCATTCTTGTAATCCGTTAACCGAATTAACATCTGCATTACAATATTCTCTATCATTCCTATATTGCGACAAAGAGTACCCCAGTCCATTGTTTGTCCCTCTCTTCCCAATGTATATCGATAAAGAGATAAATTAAAAAAAACGGCAGAATCGGCTTTCAACATGGGATAAAAAATCCATTCTTGATCTGTATAAGAAATACCTTCTGTCTGGATATAATCCATATTTTTAAGAAGGGAACGTTTATAAATAACATTATGCATGCTAAAATATTCGACAACATCGCTATCAATATTTACCACTTGGCCATCTGCATAATTTAAAAAGAAACTTTCTGTTTTTTCATTCCTTACAATAACATAATTAGTTAATATAACATCTGTATCAATATTCATTAATCGCTGAATAACATCCTGTAAAGCTCTAGCATTAAAGCAGTCATCTGCATCCAAAACTTTTATATATTTCCCGGTTGCCTCCTTTAATCCTCTATTTATACAACTTCCATAATTCCCATTTACTTTATCAATTACATAAAATGTATTAGGATATTTATCTTGATATTCGCGTGCTATTTTTGATGAACGATCTTTACTTCCATCATTAATAACAAAAACTTCCAGTTCATCCATTCCCTTATCAATAATTAATGAATCCAAACAATGACGAAGGTATGGTTCCATATTATATGTAGGGATTATTATAGATAATAATTTCGTTTGCATCATGTATATAATATTATTTACGTTTTCAAAGTATAGAACGTTTTTCAATTTATAGTTCTAATTTATAATGCCCAAATTCCAAAAGTCTATTTACTATGATTATTATCAATTTGTCATCGAACCTCATTTTATTAGTTAACGAAACATCTTTCTTTCCCCAAAGAATAGCAAATTTGATTTTAGAAATATTATAATTTGCCTTTACAATCCTATTTAGAACAAAATTGGGAAGACCGATATGTTTTTTCATACAGTTTCTAAAATGCCGATCCACCTCTGCAAACTTATCGTAAACTGTTAATGACTCATTTTCAGCCACACGATAGTTGAATGTAGGAATACAATTATAGACACTACCATAACGAAATGTATAGTGAGCCTGCATGGCATAATCTGACGCCGGATAAAATTCAGGATCATATCCACCTATTTCCAATAAGCATTTTTTAGAGAACAAACATCCCACGCCAAATCCTGCAGAACCAATAAATTGATTAAATAAAGTATAAGGATAACAGTCACATGAAACTAAGATTCCCCATTTACGTTTAGAAAAATATTCGCTTGAGGAAAATATAGTTTCCCTATCATCCATTTTGTTAAATGCTGAAAATATAGCCTTATCACCTGTTTTTTTTTGAAGCTCCATTAATCTAGATAATGCACTCGGTAATAGCATATCATCATCATGGCAATAAGTCACAAAAGGTGCTCTTGCCAATTCAATACCTCTATTCCAATTACCTAACATTCCTATATTTTTTTCATTCTTGTAATACAAGACCTTAGGACTTTTAAATTCTTCTACAATCAATTGGTTACTAGTCGGTCCATCAGTCTGATCATTATTATCAATCACTATAATTTCATAATCACCAGTATAGTCTTGATTAATTGCTGAGCTCAATGATTTCCGAAAATAATCAGGATGATTAAACACCGGCATAATAATAGATACTTTAGGACTCTTACAATAATTTAAATTGCCCCATAACAGATTGCTCTTAATCCCTTTATAGAGGGAAAAATTATCTTTTATTTCTAATATATCTCTCATCGGTTTATTATTTTGAAAATCATTTCTTTCATAAACTCATCTCTCATTAGAAGTAAAGCACCCACATAAACCAAGGCACCTACCATACTCCAAGCTACAACACAAACAATATGATCACCATAAAAAAAGCCCTTATAGACCACTAGAGCCATTACTAGAGTTGAAACAATGGATTTGATAGGAATAAAGTCATGAAATTTTAATTTCATATACCTCATTGCAAAAATATAATGTACCAAAGTAATCACCATTTCAGCACATACCACCGAAATAGCTACACCGATATAAGAATATCTGGGGATTAAAAAGAAATTCAACACTAGATTTACTAATGCTCCAGTAACGACTGCATAATTACCATACTTTTCTTTTCTTATAGGATAAAGTATCTGTAAGCCTAAAAATGACGACCAGGGAATGATGATAAGCAAAAATGACAATATTTGCAGAACTATAACAGAAGGCAGAAATTCTTTACCGCTAAATACCAATATAATCGGTTTTGCCAAAATTACTAAACCTGCTATCATAGGTAACGCTATATAATTTAACAAGTTAATAGTTTTCTTTTGCAATAAAACAGCTTCCTCTTCCTTACCGCTACCTACTAAATAAGACATTCTCGGAATAATTGTAGAAGTCACCGCTGTAATAATAGTCATTACCAGACTCACAACTTTATTGCCTGTTGTAAAAAATCCTACAGCTTCCATTGTTCCCAAAGCACCTACCATAATACTATTTAAATTAGTATAAAGACTGACAGCTATAGTACCTAGAAATAAAGTCGAAGCTCCCCTAGTATGTTTCCAACAATCAACTAAAGAAAAGCGAAGTTTTACATATTTATTAATCCGAATCAGATTTAATATATTATTACCACAAGTTCCTACAATTGAAAGTATAGCATAAGCCAGTAAATCAGACTTGTCATGAACAAAAATAAAAAGCCCAACTATTGAAACAACTTTTATTATCAGACTTCGAACTGTAATATACCTAAAATCTTCTATACCTTGGTAAAACCAGTCAAAACTGATACAGCTCATCAAAACCGATAATCCTATAATAAAATAAAGCAATAAATATTCTCCACTAATCAATAATGCCACCACAGAATATGCTAGATAAACAATAAAGGTTGCTATTACATTAGCAGTAAATATTGAATTTACAATATTGCCAAATTCTTCAGGTTTATCCTTTACATTTGCTATTTCACGTACCCCATATATAGGAAATCCCAATGAGGCAAATAATGTAAAATAGGCTGCAATGGCTGTGACATAATTAAATAGTCCAATAGTGTCTGGACCTAACACACGAGATACATAAGGAAAAGTAACCAAAGGGAAAACTAAGTTACTTCCTACCCGTACAGAATTCCAAAAAATATTTTTTTTTAATGAAGTCATAAAGCAAATACAACTATGCCTTCAAATTTAATCCACTCATCAAACTCTGATCACTCCACAGATATCCCCATTTTCCAAATCTCCCAATCGTTTCAATACCAAGGGAAAAAAGGTAATCACGGACAGTCTTACGGGCTTCATAAATATTATGATCAAAAATGACATTGGCGTATGGTTCGAAACGGATATCAGTAAAAAGGATATCTTCTTGTTTTAAAATGTTTAAAGAAACAAGTTTTCCCACTGAACGTGCCAACAGCTCTTCCCGGGTATATTCATTACGGTTACAATACACTTCCATCTGAAGTGAGGAACAACCTTCGGGAACATTGTCGGGCGACTTCAAGGAAGGTGAGTAGACGCGAGCAGGAAGAATATCCTCATCATAAATGTACCACCAAAGATAAGGAGGGATATTCTTCGTCTTCAGTCCGACCGATATCTGATAACCACAGGTACAGTGTAACCGTGCAACTGCATTGCAAACATCAACAGGAACGTTTTTCAGCATCTTAATTACCTCAGGAAGCGGAAGACTGCTAATCAAACGGTCAAATTGATATTCATCGCCTTTTGATGTACGAAGAAGACGATTCTCTACATCTATCGATATGACCTGTTGGTTATAACGAATATCCTGGTTTTCTACCAAAGCAGACAAAAACTGCTTAAACCCACCTTTTCGTGGATAACGCATCTCCTTACTATAATAGGTTACAGGAGTTTCGGATGTATTGCACCCCTGTATCACTTCTTCAACGGAAGGCTGGTATAAACGGCTTCCTTCCCGGCTGCCCATCCATCTTGTTTCCAAATCCTTTGCCTCAGTCATCCAATATTTCTTAGTATAAGGAATCGGGAAATGTTCTGCAAAAAAATGACCGAATTGAAGCCGTAACCATTGGTCGTAATTTTGTATCTGAGAAGAGTCAATATCTGTCGGACGGGATAAAAAATCTCTTACTACGGCATCCTTCATCTTCTGACTGAGCGGATAAAGATTATTTTGGGCCGGATGCTTTATCCATATTCCCTGATAAAGATTATATGCATTAGGAACATGTCTGAATACATCTCCGGCTCCATCCATAAAGATTCTATTTACTTGTTCATCTTTAGCAAAGGAAAAATGAACAAAACGGTCAAAACGGAAACCGTCAATGGTAAAGTTACCGCAAAGACCTCCATAAGTAGTATCCTTTTCCAAAACTACAGTCTGCTGACCATTGCAAGATAATTTGTATGCAGCTCCAAGACCGGATATTCCAGCACCAAGGATTAGAACGGGATTATTCATTTTCATATGTCTTCATATCTTCATGCAATATCCTGATACCCTCCTTCAAGGAGATGGACGCCTTCCATCCCAGCAAAGTGATGTTCCTATTTATAGGAGCCACGGCATACATGGCATCAGAAGGAGAATACGGGCGGCCGCCCCAATTTGCTTTTACGGGACGGTTCCAGACTGACTCTATCATATCCGCCACTCCGCGTAACGAATGCCCCTCACCTGTTCCAAGATGAAACTGGTAATAGCTGTCTTTCAAGTTATCCAAGGAAAGGATTAATGTATAAAAGAAATCTGCTATATCATCAACATGTATGAAGTCAAGTACCTGGTTACCCGGAGAAAAATCCACGGGCTTTTCCGCCTTTACCGCATCGACCAGATAATCAATCACCTTCTTGCTTGAATTATACCGCCCATAGGGAGAGTAGACTACCACATTAATCCAATTCCAACATGACTGTGCCTGATAATACCTTATAATAGGGCGTACCGCTGTTTTGGTAGCGGAATAAAGATTATTGGGCAAATATTCACCCGCGCCATTTAAAAATTCAGTAAATGTACCTATATTAATGAAGTGGCTACAGGAAGTATGGGAAACTGCTTCAAGCAAGTGGGTGGTAAACAGGATATTTGATCCAATCAGTTTTTCTATGGACATATCATCCCTTCTTGCAGTAAAGAAAGTTGCCATATGGATGACAACATCAGGAGAATAACCGATAACCTGCTTGCACCATTCGCCCTCTGTCGTAGCAATTATTTCCAAGCAAAGACCAGGAAACATGCTTTCTGCTTTCTGTCTGTCCCTTACCAACAGACAAATATCTGTCAATGAATGACTGAACAGATAAGGAATCAGTGTCCTACCTACAAATCCGGTAGCTCCTGTAATCAATATCTTCATAAAGCTACAATGTTTAAAATTTATAGTCTATCGCCTCCAGCTCCATCCGGCTTGCTTCCGAAGGATCATGAGGTTCAGGTATAATATCCATCAGCATGGATATGCCCTCCCCCTCTCCATAAAAAGCCATCCATAGTCCGGGAGCTACAGTAAGCCGCTGATAGCAGCTTTCAGGTGACAGGGTTATTTCTTCAAACTGCCCACAGGTGGGACTGCCCTCACGGTCATCATAAATTACGAACTTGACAGCACCGACGGGCACAACCAGATTCAAAGTCATGCGGTTATGGCGTTTCCAGCCTTTGGCTGCACCGTGTTCTATCTGTGAGAAATAAGCCTCACCAAATCCGACATAACCTTCATCAGTAGATTTTAAAGCATGATAAATATCCCCTTTGGGTACGACAATATGCTTCAGGGGATGAACTGTCACTCCTTCCATCATTATTCCGCCCATTTTAAATGTTGTGCTCCGGCAGCCCTGACATAGGAATCTATCTGGGCAGTGGTCAAGCTGTACATATCCACATTGGCATCTGTATAAAAAGCTTTGTACCAGTCAGCAATAAAATGTACACATTCCTCATAGTGCAATGTAGAATGCCAGTCAAGATAAGCCAGTGCCTTGTCACAATTAAGCTTCAATAAAGTAGCCTCCTCGAAAGGCACATTGCCGGTCAGCCGGGCTGCCGTATTCCTATCCAGCCCCCAAAGTTCGGCCAAGTCCTGAACCAACTGAAACACTGTCTTGGTCTGCTCCGCACGAGGGCCAAAGTTAAACGGTTCTCCATTCTTCACCTTTCCTTCATAAAGGTATTGTCCAAGATTGAGATAACCGCTCAATGGTTCCAATACGTGTTGCCAGGGGCGGGTAGCTTTGGGACTACGTATCTCCACCACCTCATTCCTTGAAAATGCCTTGACACAATCTACGATGATACGGTCTTTCGCCCAGTCACCACCTCCGATAACATTCCCGGCACGGGCCACTCCCAGTTTGATATTGGGCATAGCCTGGATAAAGGATTTCCAATAACACTTGATAGTAAGTTCAGCTGCACCCTTTGAACCGGAATAGACATCCTTTCCGCCTACCGCATCTGTCTCACGATATCCCCAGATCCACTCCACGTTATCGTAAGCCTTGTCACTGGTGATAAGAACACAGGTACAATTCCATGTGATATTACGGATGGCCTCCAGCACGGAAGCCGTACCTACCACATTGGTAGTGATGGTATCAAAAGGCTCCTTGTAGGAAGTAGAAACAATGGCCTGTGCAGCAAGATGAAAGATAAAGTCAGGCTTTACAGCCTGAACATAATCACTCATCTCCTCTTTATTACGGATGTCACCATAATGGTGATGGATTCTGTCGGGTAGGCCAACAACCTCGAACATGGACGGTTGGGTAGGTATACTATTTGAATAGCCGTATACCTCCGCTCCCAGCATGAGTAACCATGCTGACAACCAGCTCCCCTTGAAACCGGTATTACCGGTTATCAATACTTTCTTTCCTCTATATACATTATTGAATGCCATATTTATCCTTTTATTTTTATCATTTCCAATATTTCCAAGGTGCTTTGCCCGAAGCCAAGAGGCTCTCCAGTTTCTCCTTGTCACGCAACGTGTCCATGCACTGCCAAAAGCCATGATGCTTATAGCAGGAAAGCTGCCCCCGGGAGGCAAGCGTTTCAAGAGGTTCACGCTCCCAGGTCGTTGTGTCATTTTCTATATATTCCAATGCTCCCGGCTCCACAACCATGAAACCTCCGTTGATCCATCCCATATCATCCCGACTCTTTTCACGGAAAGACCTTATCATAGAACCGTCAATGTCCATTACTCCGAAACGACCTTCGGGAAGCACACCTGTCAACGTGACCATAGTCCCTGTCTCTTCATGAAACCGGATACATTCATTAATGTCAACATCTGATACACCATCACCGTAAGTCATAAGAAACGGCTCACCAGATATGTAATCTTTAACGCGTTTAAGACGTCCGCCCGTCATGGTATTCAAACCTGTGTCAACCACCGTCACTCTCCAGTCTTCTGTATGATCACTATGTACAGTTACTTTCCCATTGGCAGAAAAGTCGAATGTCATATCACTATTATACATATAGTAGTTGGCAAAATAATTCTTGATAACCTGTTGCTTGTATCCGCAACAGATAATAAACTCATTATGACCAAACTTGGAATACCATTTCATGATATGCCATAGGATAGGTTTGCCACCTATCTCAATCATCGGCTTGGGCTTAAACTGGCTCTCCTCGCTAATACGAGTACCAAAACCTCCGGCTAAAATCACTACTTTCATATAAAAATTATTTCTATTTCATCATGCACTGGCACGCATTATACGTATTAATTCGTCATAGTTCTTACAAATGTCATCAGCCCATTTATGCAGTTCTTTTTTATAAGAAATGAATTTTTCTTCATCTCTTCTTATGAAATCTGATATGATTAATCGGCCAAACTCATTCTCCGTTGTATTCCTCAGAAGATAATCCTTAAAAGATTTGATACTAGACAACAAATCAGATTTGATCTGTTCCAATCGGGGATTATTAAATTTATACTGTGGATTATCTACAATCCACTCAAAATCCATTAAAGCTTTCAAATCATCTACAGAAACAGGTTCTCCAAAATCATGATTTTTCAAATAATCATAAATAAAAGATTCCGGCAAGTCTTTTGTTATAATTTGCTTAAATAACGCTTTATCCTGTATATAAGAAATTCTACCGCATCTAGAGTTTCTCTTCTTGAAAAAAAAAATGGAAAATCACACATAATATTAATAAGATTATACACAAACGAATAGAAAAAATAGACGTTATTATGAAGACTATTACTGCGCTCCACACAGGATCTTTCCATACTTTCTTTATTTTCTCTATCATTTTAGGTTATCAGAGTTAATCTTTTATCACTCCACCTTCTCAAACGGAAAAGCCTGAAGATAACTAATAGCCACCGTCATATTACCAAAAGCAAACACCAGCTTGGTATTCCGATGCAGACGCATGATACACCCCTCCTTCCCTTGAAAAACACCACCCGTAATACGTATCTTCTGCTTTTTCTGAATATACTCCTCAAGAGGCTTATCCATCAGTTCAATGTTATAAGGCATGGATTCATACAGATAAATAAATTCTTCCATCTGTCTATGGGGAATAACAGCCACGCTATAGGAATTGCGGTCTTTTGCAAGATACTGCCGGGGGAACAGATGGGCAAGGATGAGATTCAACTCATCCAACGGGGCACATACAAACAGATAACCATCACCCGTGATTTCCTTTTCATCCGTCAAAGCGTTCAACTTCTGTACAGAGCCTGTCGCGAACGCCTCCTTTACGGCAAAGGCGGACTCCCGACGGGCCGCATATTCTTCCTTGCTATAAGGACACCGTTCAAAACGTCTTTTATGGTCAGCAGAGGTATATGAAAACACTTTGAAGCAGAAATATCTTTCTTCCTTTATGCCAGACCGAGTATTAATCATCACAGCCCTCCTGCCGGTAAAGATTTCGATATAGCGTTTCAGCTCTCTGTTGCGCAGGAACATATAATACCACTTGTGGTTAGGATATTCTTTTTCTTCCCCCGTCTGTGACGTGGTTATCAGATCTGACCCCTGGTCTGGGCAGGAAGCGATTGAACTGCATGGCAGTAACCTAGGCGCTTTACCCGTTATGTTTTGATTCTGCGGAAAGGAGTATTCAGTACCCAAATCCGCATCATTACAGATTTGCATCAAAACATAAATTATTTATCATTTGTACTTCTAAAATGAAGACTTGTTGAAGCTTCATTTTTGGGGTTCTCTTAGTAAGAGATCCCCATTTCTATTTAATTTATTGATAATGTGAAACATACATATCGTAATTCATAACCTTTTACGAACAATTCTCATACATTTCTTGTTAAAAGCATTTTAAAACAACAAAAGATTTCCATTTCTTGGGAATTATAGCTATTTTTGCAGCCGAATGGGGATCTCTTACTAAGAGAACCCCATTTTTTATAAAACAAACCATGCTATCAAACAGCTGATTTTCAGATCTATCACACTTGTTCATGATAAAAAATAAATTATCCCAAATTAGATATCACACGAAGTCACACAGTATTTCCTAATGGCACGATCCTTTAGATCAGCATTCTGTATATTTCTATATCTCCCCATACAAAAGTCATTCAATATTTTGTATCTATCACCAACAAGGCATATTTTGATTACTTTGCCGAATATTGAATATTCTCCCAGCTCTTATGTTAGGATTCTAGAAATATTTCTCCGAAAATGATCTGATTTTATCCAAGCCAATAGAACATTCAGGCTGTCATCCTACAGCCTGAATGAATACTTCCCCTACAACCCCCTTAAAATAATCTGATTGGCTCGGTCTATCTGTGAAGTGGAGATGGATGCCAGATAAATATGAGTGGTCTTTTCATTATCGTGCCCCAACCCTTCGCGGATGATGTCTGTAGACACCTTCCTGTCCTGCGCTATGCTGGCCCAGCTATGGCGCGCCACATAGAAAGTCAACGGCGCCTTTAATTCCAGCCGCAAGCCTATTTTATTCAAACCCCGTCCTATTTGCTTGGCCCTCAGTTTATATTGCTTGCGGTCATTTATGTCACAATACCGCAAAATAGGCAGCAGGTACTCGGAAGTGTCATCCTTGTATTTATCCACAATCTCCTGCATCAGCTCCTCCCACAGAATAGTCAGCCGTTGCCCGGTCTTTTTCCGGCTGTATGTCAGAATTCCATTCTGGAGGTTGCTCTTCTTCAAGTGTGCCATATCAATAAACGACATGCCCCGGGTATAGAAACTGAAAAGGAAAATATCCCGTGCCAGCTCCAACTGGGGTTCGAATGACAAATCAAGTTCCTTGATCATTTTGATGATTTTAAAGGGAACGGCCCGTTTTACGGTCTTGTCTATGCCGGTATAGACATGTTTGAAAGGTTTCTTGTCGGTGGTATAGCCTTGCTCTACAGCCAGATTATACACACTCCGCCAGATTCTCATATAATAGGAAGTACTGTTCTTTACCAAGCCCTTCTCTTTCAGATAGGCTTCATACATCTCCATCAGCTCCGAATCAAAGGCTTCAAAACTCAGATCTTCATTCTTTCTGAATTGGATAAAGCTGTTCATTGTCGAGGTATAGCCTTCTGCCGTCCGTCCCCTTTTCTGCCGCTCCAGTTTATTGATACATCGTTGCATGAAGTTGAACACACTCTCTACAGAAGGGATTTTCCGGAAAGAAGCCACGATATCATCAATGGTGTATTCCACACCGGTCCGCTCCAGATCATTGATAATACCTTGTAACCGCGTCATCTCCCAATTCGTCTGGTCACGTATCAGCAGAAGACGCGCTTTACATTCAGACTGTGTTGAAATAAGCAGACTGCCGGTGGAGTCGTCCCACTCGGAAGGCATGATCCGATAAGAAGTCTTGATGAGCCGTGTCAGTCTGTAATGAATAATTTGATAACTTAATACGCCCTTTTTTCCTTTTACGCTCGATGGGCGGAATTTCAATTTAATGGATGCCATATTTCTTTTCTATATTATGGTTTTGTTATTCAAAACGAATATAGCAATATGGCATCAGGTACACTGTTGCACCTCCGGTTATTCTATCCTTCTATCTCGCTCAGTTCCAACCAGCGCATGGTCTTTTCATCAATCAAATCATTCAGTTCCGGCAATCGTTTGGATTTCTCCGTCAGTTCCTCCACTCCCAGCGTACCGCTGCAAAGGGCGGCTTCTATATCGGCCTTCTCCTGCTCCAGCCCGGCTATTTCTTGTTCCAGCTGCTCGAACTCTTTCTTTTCCTTGAAAGACATTTTCCGCTTGTCATTCAGGCGCACGCGGGCGGTCTTTTCCTCTTTTGGCTTTTCCGCCTCTTTGTCGCGCTGCTCTTTCGCCTCGCGCCAGTCACGATAATCGGAGTAGTTGCCCGGAAAATCACGAATGTCTCCCTGTCCCTTGAATACCAGCAAGTGGTCTACCACCTTGTCCATGAAATAGCGGTCGTGGCTTACTACGATTACACAGCCCTTGAAGTTCTGCAAATATTCTTCCAATACCTGAAGGGTGATGATATCGAGATCGTTGGTAGGCTCATCCAGCACCAGGAAGTTGGGATTACGCATCAATACCGTACACAGGTACAGGCGGCGGCGTTCTCCCCCACTCAGTTTATATACATAACTATGCTGTGTTTCGGGAGTAAACAGAAAATGTTGCAGGAACTGGGATGCGGTCAGTTTCTTGCCATTTCCCAATTCGATGACTTCGGCAATATCCTGCACCACGTCGATGACCTTCATTTGCTCGTCAAACTTCAGGCCGTCCTGAGAATAGTATCCGAAACGGACTGTCTCACCGATATCCAGTGTTCCACTGTCCGGCTTCTGTTCGCCCATCAGTATTTTAATGAACGTGGACTTTCCCGTACCATTGTTTCCCACGATGCCCATCTTCTCATAACGGGCAAAGATATACGAGAAATCTTCCAGAATCTTCAAATCACCGAAACGCTTGTACAGATGATCCGCCTCAAAAATCTTGGAGCCGATGTAAGAGGCTTTCATATCCAGTTTCACATTGCCATCGTTGAAACGCTGCTTCGCCACTTTCTCCAGTTCGTAGAAAGCTTCTTCCCGATAACGCGCTTTATGTCCGCGTGCCTGGGGCATACGGCGCATCCACTCCAGCTCTGTGCGGTACAAGTTATTGGCGCGGGCTATTTCGGCATTGGTAGCCTCGATACGCTCCTGCCTCTTTTCCAAGTAATAGCTGTAGTTCCCTTTATATGAATAGACCTGCTGATTGTCTATCTCGATAATTTCAGAGCAGACGCGGTCCAGGAAATAACGGTCGTGCGTCACCATGAGCAGACTGATGTTTCCCCGGCCGAGATACCCCTCCAGCCACTCCGTCATATCCAGATCAAGATGGTTGGTAGGCTCGTCCAAAATCAGGAAATCGGGCTCGGTTATCAGCACATTCGCCAAAGCCACCCGTTTCAACTGACCTCCGGAAAGATGTTTGATCTGCTGGCTGAAGTCCCGGATTTTTAATTGAGAAAGGATTTGTTTCGCCTTCCGTTCATAATCCCATGCCTTTTCGTGCTCCATCCGTGCCAACAACTCTTCCAGTCCCGGATTGCCTTCGGTTTCCATGCAGCTTTCATATTCTTTGATGAGTTCCACCGTGCTGTTTCCGTGATAGAAACAGGCTTCGAGCACGGTCAGGTCTTCGGGATAATGTGGGTCTTGCTCCAAATAGCCCACCCGCAAATCACGACGAAAGACGATGCTTCCTTCATCATATCCCTCCTTACCGGCTATTATATTAAGTAAGGTAGTCTTGCCTGTACCGTTCTTTGCTATCAGACCGATGCGTTGTCCTTCGGCCACTCCAAATGAAATCTTCCGGAACAATACCAAGTCACCGAATGACTTGGTAAGCCCGTCTACTTGCATATATGGGGTCATTATTTGTCTATTTATTTAAATCATCCAACACTGCCTCCGCCTCTCGCTTAATTTTCCTGAATTCGGATTTCAAGTCGCAGGGAAGTCCCTTTTTAGCTTGTCCCCACACCAGTGCGGCAGGGTCCAGCACCATATCCGAACACATAAACTGCAAGGCGGGATATTCTTTCTGTCCCTCAATGACAGTCACCCATTCCATACCTTCCATCTCATTCACCAGAATGGCTCCGAAGGCAATACCGAAATTCTCCCACGCCATACGCTGCTGGGTCTGGAAACGTCCGCTGTCCATTACCTGCTGTATACTGTCAATATCGCTCTCCGACGCAGTGAAATCCTTGGTGAGTTGCTTTTTAATCGTGGTAGAAGCCCACTCAAAGGCGGTGTTCACCTCCCCGATTTCCAAGACACGGATCGGAATGATCTCACGCGGGTGACTTACACCTTCTTTGCGGATCTGCAAAGACCGGATGATTTCTTCTGCCGGATGCTTGTCACCTCCTTTGGACACGGTAAAAGAACATTCGAAAGAAAGATCCCCCTCTCCTGTCACCCAGATATGAGTGGTGTACCAGGCGCCTTCTTCCTGAAAAGTTTCCGCGCTGTAAGCACAATCCCACTTGCCCACTTTCACCAGGGTGGAAGAAGTATTTTCTTTCAATTCGTATGCGATGCACTGCGGACCATAGTCAGCCGCTTCATCCTTATAGGCCGATATGCGGAAATTACCTGTCCACCGGTCAGGATTATAGAATAAAAAACTCTCTTCTGTATCTTCAAACTCGTGCCAGCCCATCGGGTATTCCAATGAGAACCAGCCACCGGGAGAAATGTATTTCATAGTCTCTATCTTTTTAATTCATTACTAACGGAAACGATCGTCTTACTTTACCGGCAATATCTCAATCCAGTAATCATCAGGATCATTGATGAAATACAAGCCCATAGCGGTGTTCTCGAAGCAAACGCATCCCATTTCCTTATGGAATTTACGGACTTCGTCATAATCACCTTCCACACGCAGACACAGATGGCTTTCGTTCTCACCCAACTCGTATGGCTGGGTATGGTCACGCAACCAGGTCAGTTCCAACAAGAAATTGCTGTGGTCATCGGCCATATACACCAGCACGAAGGAACCGTCCGAAGCTTCCTTACGATGAGACTCATGCAAACCTAACGCTGTTTCATAAAACTTGATACTCTTGTCCAGATCAGTTACATTGATATTGAAATGATCAAATCTTCCTTTTACTTTCATATTGTGTTATTCTTTTGTTATTCAATCTCTATTTTTTGTCCGCGATGTGTCAATGACACAAAACGCACTCCATGCGCTTCGGCAAAGTCGCGGAAAGCATTTGCCTTGGCATACTCCGGTGTGAAATGCATGGGTACAAAGATATGAGTTTTTATCTTTGTTACAAACTGTCCGGCACCCCGCATGTATTCTTTTCCCAAACGGGGGTCAACGGGAAACATCGCCACATCCACTTCGGGCGTATAGGCGTAAAGATCATCCAGCTCATGCAGGAAATTCTTCTCGGCTCCCTTCCACTCCGCCTCGGTACTCTCGTCCATCCAATGCCAGTTATTCAAATCACCGGCATGAAAAATCTTTTTTCCACTTGCCTGAAGCAAAAACGATACTCCCACATCCGTGGAACCGAAAGCACGCACGCTCAATGTTTCATCCTTATATTCCTCTCCTTTTTTCAGCCAGACGGCATCTTCTTTCTGCGCCCTGCGATGACGCAAAATGTCTTTCGAGAAAATATAGATAATATCCGGCCACTGTTCACGCCATTGCAATACCTCTTTATTAAAATGATCCGGATGAAAATGACTGGCCAGCACATACAGTTTTCCGGGTCTCCGCAATAATTCGCTGTGTACGGTTCCTTCCGGCATTCCCGCCTCTTGATTGCTGAAAGTCCCATCCATCAACCGGTTCAAATCCGCCTGCGCCTGTCCATCCTCCGAATCACGGTAATAATCCATGATTACAGTAAAGCCATCGCCTGACAAGGCGAATCCGCTATGATATATATAAGTAAGTTCCATATCCATACAACAAATTTATTTACCGATAGGTTGCACCTGCGCACGGGTCTTTTTATCAATCTCCAGAAACATATAATTCACTTTACCCGAATGTATCAGGGAGTCATTCTCCCGGTATTTCCTCGTAGCGTATTCCTTTGATTTCTCGTAGGTCAGTTTCGACATCTGGTTCTGGGATTTGCCCACCATGGTAGAATCCAGCTTCTCATCCGGAAAGAAATCATCCAGATTCACATCCCCTATCATCGTGGTTTCCAGAAAATTCATATTCTTATGTGATTTGTCCGTGTAATAACCCACAAACATATGTCCCGGAATACGCACCAGGATAGGATTGATATTGATGGCTTTCATCAGTGAGGCCAGCAACACGCTGCCATCCACACAGTTTATCTGCGAGGATTCCAGCGCATCGTCCAAGGTACGGACGCGCTGTGTATAAACCACATTGGACGAAAGACTGGTATTGGTGGTGGAGCTGTACTTAAAGTTCCGCTTTTGCAACACATTCCACAATGCATAGACCTGTTTGTCCACATTCTCCGACTGGTGTGCATTACCTTGATACCCAAGAAAACGATTGACGATACGTGTATCCAAGGCTTCACGCAATAATTTGTCAATCTGAGGATGCTCCTCGTTGACGTAGGCCGCAAAAAACTCTCCCGTATCGTGAAACTTCATTTTATCGTCCACATATCCTAAAGGGCACTCATTGATACTGCGCATCGAGATGGTTTTCAAACGCTGTGGAAGTTCTTTCTTATTCAATTCCGCCTTGACGGAGATGCTAACGGGCACTGCCTGATTATTATCACGCAAAGCCTGATAGTTCCATATAATATCCGGGAAAACCAGATATTCTTTCCCCGCCTTGGGTAAAATAAACTCAGATACAGACTGAGAGAAAAAAGGAGTCTCGGCCACTTCTATACGCAATTTGCTATTGGCATAACTGTTCTTCAGCCGGATGGCGATACACGACTTGGGATTTCCGATATAATCGGAATCGGCAGGTACGATTAAACTGGCATCTGTGGTTGCGGTAGAAAGAATGGTTGCAGGGAAAATATTACCACCCAGCTGGTCGGTAATCTCGAACCCGGATTTAAAAGGCTCATACCGATAAATAAAGACTGAAAATGCCATTACCAGTATAGCAGATAATATTAATGTGGACCATTGCCACTTGTTCAGTTGTTTCATATTCCACTTTTCTACGCTATCTGTTAATCAGTTGTTTTTATGATTCCCCATCCACCATCATTCACTACAGACTACACTGATTGACACAGGTTCCATATCAAGCAATTGCTTTTCAATAGAAATAATCTGCATCAATCCGTGCAATCGGTGGCGAAAAGCTCGTTATCTCACTGCGATACTCTCTATCTCCACAAGCGCTCCTTTCGGCAAAGCCTTAACAGCTACAGCAGAACGGGCAGGGAAATCTCCTTCGAAATACTTGGCATAAACAGCGTTCATTTCAGCAAACAAAGACATATCTGCCAAAAATACGGTTGTTTTTACGATATTAGCGGTAGTCAGACCGGCTTCTGCCAATACATTCTTGATATTCTCAAAAACCTGGGTAGTCTGTTCAGTCACTCCTCCCGGAACAAATTCACCGGTAGCAGGATCAACGGGAATCTGACCTGACAGGAATACCATACCATTCACTTCAACAGCTTGACTGTAAGGACCTATAGCAGCAGGAGCCTTTTCTGTAAAAATCACTTTTTTCATCTTTTCTCTATTTATAATTAAGTAAAAATCAAATTTGACGGGCTAAATTAGTATTTTTTTCGCTATTTCATGCAGACTCTGCTGAACAATCTGACCTATTTTTACGTTCATTTAACATCAGGGTTTTCACAGACAGAAAGGATGTTTCCCCACGTCGTTTTTTTTATTAATTTCATTAAATTCGGCAAAAAATCTTCTGTAATATGCATGAGATTAAAAAAAAATATCTACTTTTGTCCTCGGTAAATACGTCAGTTCCCTATCCGGGAAAGTCTGTTTACTTCCTGATAACAATCAAAACAACATCAATCCCATAATCGTAATTATGAGTGCATTTCCCCCTTCTAACACATTTTTGTGTAGATTGCGCTCCTTAATTATACCATTAAAAGATTATAAAGAAATATATTACTAATAACTATACTCTATGTATAACATTATTCAATTAAACGACAAAGACTTGTCGGAATTACAATCGATTGCCAAAGAGTTGGGTATCAAGAAAACAGACTCTCTAAAAAAAGAGGATCTGGTTTATAAAATTCTGGACGAGCAAGCCATAGTCGGAGCAACCCAAAAAGTAGCGGCAGAAAAAGCCAATGAAAGTCAACCCCGTAAAAGATCACGTATCAACGTTAAAAAAGACGGTGACAAGGTCTATACTGCAACCAAGGACAAGGCACAGAAACTGGAAGCCAATACCCCGCAGCCTGCCGCCGCAGCTGCCGAAACAGTAAAAGAGACTGCTCCTGTAGCGGTAACACCACAAACAGAAGCCGTGGCCGAAACAAGCGCGGAAGAAAAAACACCTAAAAAAAGAGGACGCAAACCGGGTAGTAAGAAAGTAACAGCCAAGACAGAAGAACAACCTGCAACGAAAACGAAAGAAACTGCAAAAGAGGAAGTGAAAGCTGAAGCACCGGCGAAACCGACACCCAAAAAAGCAAAAAAAGAAGAAACACCGGCTATTCCCGAAGAAAAAGAAGTGATTCTTCCCGAACTGGAATTCGGCAGTGAAACCGATGATTTTATTCCCATCGAGGATCTTCCTTCAGAAAAAATAGAACTTCCTACTGAGTTGTTCGGCAAATTTGAGGCTACCAAAGTAGAAACACCGGCTCCGGTACAGACACCTGCCCCCAAATTCCAACCACGCCAGCAGCGCGATCAAAATCAGAAGTACAACAATCCGCGCAACAATAATTACAACAATCCTCGTCAGGCAAACAATAATAACAATACGACGGCTGAGGGAGAAGCGTCTGCCAGCATTCCTCAACAACCGGAACGCAAACAGGTGGAAAAGCCTTACGAATTTGAAGGTATCCTGACCGGTACCGGGGTATTGGAAATCATGCCCGACGGATACGGTTTCCTCCGTTCATCCGATTACAACTATCTTTCCTCACCCGATGATATTTACGTTTCACAATCGCAAATAAAACTGTTCGGTTTGAAGACCGGTGATGTAGTGGAAGGCTCTATCCGTCCGCCCAAAGAAGGAGAAAAATATTTCCCGTTGGTAAAGGTGGAAAAGATAAACGGTCTGGATCCCGGATTGGTACGTGACCGCGTTCCGTTTGATCACCTGACCCCGCTGTTCCCCGATGAAAAGTTCAAACTTTGCAAAGGGGGATATAGTGATAACCTTTCAGCCCGTGTGGTAGATATGTTCTCACCTATCGGTAAAGGACAGCGTGCTTTGATTGTGGCGCAGCCCAAAACCGGTAAGACGATCCTGATGAAAGACATCGCTAACGCAATCGCAGCCAACCATCCGGAAACGTACATGATCATGCTGCTTATTGACGAACGTCCCGAAGAAGTGACAGATATGGCGCGCAGCGTAAATGCCGAAGTGATCGCTTCTACATTTGACGAACCGGCAGAACGTCACGTAAAGATTGCAGGTATCGTACTGGAAAAAGCAAAACGCATGGTAGAATGCGGTCACGATGTGGTAATCTTCCTCGACTCTATCACCCGACTGGCACGTGCATACAATACGGTTTCTCCTGCTTCCGGCAAGGTATTATCCGGTGGTGTGGATGCAAATGCCCTGCATAAGCCCAAACGTTTCTTCGGTGCTGCCCGTAACATTGAAAACGGTGGCTCGCTGACCATTATCGCAACCGCACTGATTGACACCGGTTCCAAGATGGATGAAGTAATCTTCGAAGAATTCAAGGGTACAGGTAACATGGAACTCCAGCTGGACCGCAACTTGAGCAACAAACGTATCTTCCCGGCAGTAAACATCGTGGCATCAAGCACCCGCCGCGACGACTTGCTGCTCGACAAGACTACTTTGGACCGTATGTGGATTCTTCGCAAGTATCTGGCAGATATGAATCCTATCGAAGCCATGGATTTCGTAAAGAGTCGTTTGGAAAATACCAAAGACAACGAAGAATTCCTGATGAGCATGAACTCATAAAAAATAAATCTCTTTTATTAAATGACGCAGGCTATACCTTTTCATTAAGGTATGGCCTGTTTTTTATTATACTTCAATCAATATATCAATGCATCAATTTGCTAATATGCCCATGACCACGCAGAGTAGAATGCAGCAAATTGACACATTGGCAAATTATCCAATGGGTACAAAACCTGATTCCTTCCGTCTGATTAAAAAGACCTTTAAATCCGGAGAACCCATGAAAACAAAAATAATCTGCTTTATCGCATTTGTCAGTTATACCTTTTATTTAACCGCAGGAGATATTTATGTTTCTCCCTACGGTAACGACAATGCTGCCGGTACACGCCAATCTCCCCTCCAGACTCTGGAACAAGCCATCAAGCAAGCGCGCGAATGGAGAAGATTGCAATCACCCGAAACAACCGGAGGCATAAATATCCTATTGGAGGAAGGAATATACCCACAATATAAAAGCCTGTTCATCCGCCCCGAAGATAGCGGGACAACAGACTCTCCCACCCGTATCACCGCTGTTCCCAATGCCCGTGTAGTCTTAAGTGGCGGAGTTCCTGTGACAGATTGGGAACAAGGATGCAAAGATACCAGAATACCAGAAACACTTAGAAATAAAATATGGGTAGCGGAAGCGCCCCGTATGGGAAACAGGATATTGGAAACCCGGCAAATGTGGGTCAACGGAACAAAAGCACAGCGGGCCGCACAGTTTCCCGACGGAGTAATGGAACGCATGATTGATTTTAACCCTGAGGAAGAGACGATCACCATTCCCACTCCACAAACAGCAGGGTTGAATGCCGCTTCACAAGTAGAGATGATCGTTCACCAACGTTGGGCCATCGCCATACTGAGAGTGAAGGAAATGATTACTGAAGGGGCAAATACAATCGTCCGTTTTCATGATCCCGAAAGCCGGTTGGAGTTTGCCCATCCCTGGCCTCAACCTGTCATTGACGGAGAAAAAGGAAACTCCACCTTTTGTCTGGTCAATGCTCTGGAACTATTGGACCAGCCCGGAGAATGGTATCAGGATTACCCTTCCGGACGCATCTATTATTACCCGCGTCCTCACGAAGACATGACGAAGGCGCAAGTCATTATTCCGGTTTTAGAGACTTTACTGACTATAAGCGGAACATTAGAACGCCCGGTAAGGAATATATATTTTCAAAATATATCTTTCGAACATACTTCATGGATGCGCCCCTCTTATCAAGGACACGTTACATTGCAAGGAGGCTTCCATCTGCTGGATGCTTACAGACTACCCATACCGGGGCTGCCCGAAAAAGCGGAACTGGAAAACCAGGCATGGATAGGCAGACCCGAAGCTGCAATACAGATAAAATGCGGCAATAACATAAACTTCAACCACTGCACATTCCAGCATTTAGCAGCCACCGGAGTAGATTATGAACGCGCCGTATCGACTTCTATTGTCGAGAATTGCCATTTCACCGATATTGGTGGCACAGCCTTACTGGTGGGCACCTTTCCCGATGAAGGATTTGAAACCCATGTGCCTTATACACCTTTTCATGAACAGGAATTATGTACGGGAATCACCATACGGAACAACCTAATTGAGGAAGTGACCAATGAAGATTGGGGAGGTGTAGGCATCGGAGCCGGATATGTAAAGAATATCCATATCGTACATAATGAAGTCTGCCACGTCAATTATTCAGGTATCTGTGTGGGCTGGGGATGGACCCTGCAGGAAAGCGGAATGAGCGGCAATCGGATTGAAGCCAATTACGTCCACCACTTTGCCCGGAGGCTGTATGATGCAGGAGGACTTTATACCCTCTCCAACCAACCCGGCTCCGTGATGCGCAATAACCGGATTGAACATTTAATTGACGCGCCCTACGCTACCAACGACCGTGCGTTTTACATCTACTTTGATGAAGCGACGGATGGCTATACCGTAGAAAACAACTGGTGTCCGTCCGAACGTTTCGACTCCAACCGTCCGGGACCTCATAATGTGTGGAAGAAGAATGGTCCGCAAGTAGATGAAAGTATAAAGCAAAAGGCAGGCAGGGTCGCTGTAGATGGGGTATCACAACCAAGAATCATTATAAAAACAAAATAACAAAAAGAGAATGAAACCAACCAATTACCACTTATTCGATTTTCTGGACTTTGATCCCGATCTGTCAAGAGACGAATCATTATGGAAAGCATACAAGCCCACCTCTGTCTATGAAAAAGACGGGGATATCTGTATAAACGTCCCCTTTCAAAAGCAAGTGCTCTCTAACGATATGGCGCCCGATACGACATCGCCCCGTGAAGAGTATACGCTGGTCATCCGTCAGTACACCTCAGGTATCACCCGGCTCTTTATCGGATTCGGTGAAGAAAGCATGACGGATCAGTCGGAAATGCTCCAATTCAGTGACCGGGTAAAGAAACTCCCTTTGCAAGTGACACAAACAGAAGGGGAATGGTTGATCACTACCCAAGACGGAATCCAATGGGCACTTATCCATGTAAAGCCCCCGGTACTGGACCGTTGGAGCGAACTGCTGCCCGATCCTCAAGAGACCTTGGATCTTCGCCTTTACCCCGACGGCAAACGTGAAATCCGACTGGCTGCCTACGACCACTTCTCCCCTCCCCGTTACGATGCACTGCCACTGGCTTTCTGCAAACGAAACGGAGTGAAGGAACGTGCCACCCTTTCCTTTGAATCAAAACCCGATGAATGTTTTGCCGGAACAGGGGAACGCTTTGCCAAAATGGACTTAAGCGGACAAACGTTCTTCTTAAAGAACCAGGACGGACAAGGTGTGAACAACCGCCGTACCTATAAGAATATTCCTTTCTACCTCTCCAGCCGGATGTATGGAACATTCTATCACACCTGTGCCCACAGCAAACTGTCACTGGCCGGGCAATCCACCCGCTCGGTACAGTTCCTGAGCGACCAGGCCATGCTGGATGTTTTCGTCATAGCAGGCGACACGATGGAAGAAATCCTCCGGGGTTATCGGGATCTGACCGGATATCCTTCCATGCCCCCCCTCTGGAGTTTCGGCATCTGGATGAGCCGCATGACCTACTTCAGCGCTGATGAAGTAAATGAGATATGCGACCGGATGCGTGCCGAACATTACCCCTGTGATGTCATCCATCTGGATACCGGCTGGTTCAAGACCGACTGGCTGTGCGAATGGAAATTCAACGAAGAACGCTTTCCCGATCCCAAAGGGCTCATCCAAGGACTGAAGAAAAAAGGATATCGCGTGTCCTTATGGCAACTCCCCTACGTGGCGGAGAACGCCGAACAGATAGACGAAGCACGCAAAAACGATTATATAGCTCCGCTGACAAAGAAACAAGATTCGGAAGGTTCCAATTTCTCCGCTTTGGACTATGCCGGAACCATTGACTTCACTTACCCCAAAGCAACCGAATGGTATAAAGGACTGCTGAAGAATCTGCTGGATATGGGCGTGACCTGCATCAAAACCGATTTTGGAGAAAACATCCACATGGATGCCCTCTATAAAGGCATGAAACCTGAATTGCTGAACAACCTGTATGCATTGCTTTATCAGAAAGCCGCTTATGAAATCACAAAAGACGTAACCGGTGACGGCATCGTATGGGCACGCTCGGCATGGGCGGGATGCCAACGCTATCCGCTGCATTGGGGAGGCGACTCATGCAGTTCATGGGATGGAATGGCAGGCTCGCTGAAAGGCGGCTTGCATTTCGGGCTTTCCGGTTTCGCCTTCTGGAGTCATGATGTCCCCGGATTCCACACATTGCCCAACTTCATGAACTCTATAGTGGACGATGATGTATATATGCGCTGGACACAATTCGGTGTATTCTCCTCCCACATCCGTTATCACGGAACAAACAAACGCGAGCCGTGGCATTATCCCGCTATCGCACCTATGATAAAAAAGTGGTGGAAGTTGCGCTATACGCTTATACCTTATATCGTAGAACAAAGCCGTAAGGCCATCGCAAGCGGAGCACCTCTCTTGCAAGCTCTGATTTTTCATCATCCCGAAGACAAATTGTGCTGGCACATCGACGATGAATACTATTTCGGCAACGACTTCCTGGTAGCCCCGGTCATGAACAGCGAGAACCGCCGGGATGTCTATCTGCCCGAAGGGAAATGGGTGAATTTCTTCACAGGCGAACGCTTGGAAGGGGGACGCTGGCTGAAGAATCTGGATGTCCCTCTGGACGAAATGCCCGTATATGTACGTCAAGGAGCGACCATCCCCGTTTATCCGGATGAAGTGGAATGCACGGACGATATGGATTTAAGCAAAAGCATCGGTCTGCACATAGACCCTCATTTTAAAGGAATATTTAAGAACTGACGAATATGGAAACTTGGAAAACGAATTTAGACGAGACAAAGAAACGATATATAGATTGGTGGAACCATAAAGGAATCATACTGAACATGTGGGAGCACTTTCAGGAAGGTGTGAAACCTCATGCGGATATCCCTGCACCCTCCCCGGCAAAAGACCTGAATCAGAAATGGTTCGATCCGCAATGGCGTGCAGAATACCTGGACTGGTACGTGGCACACAGCAGTCTGAAAGCAGATATCCTGCCGGTAGCCAATACCCAGTTAGGTCCCGGTTCATTGGCAGCCATCTTGGGCGGCGTGTTCGAAGGAGGGGAAGATACCATTTGGATTCATCCCGATCCCGATTTCAACGATGAGATTGTTTTCAATCCCGAGCATCCCAACTGGCTCTTGCATAAAGAATTGCTGAAGGCATGCAAGGCGAAAGCAAACGGTCACTATTACGTAGGAATGCCCGATTTGATGGAAGGGCTGGACGTACTGGCCGCCTTGAAAGGTACAGACAAAGTTTTGCTGGATACCGTGATGCAGCCCGAAGTGCTGGAACAGCAAATGCAACAAATCAATGATATCTATTTCAAAGTCTTTGATGAACTTTACGACATCATCCGTGAAGGGGACGAAATGGCTTTCTGCTATTTTTCTTCATGGGCTCCCGGTAAAATGAGCAAATTACAAAGCGATATTTCTACCATGATCAGCGAAGATGATTATCGTCGTTTTGTACAACCCTTTATCCGCGAACAATGCCAAAAGATAGACTACACCCTGTATCATCTGGACGGTGTGGGCGCCATGCACCATCTGCCCGCCCTTCTTGAAATTGAGGAACTGAATGCCATTCAATGGACTCCGGGCGTAGGTGAGCCACAAGGAGGATCACCCAAATGGTACGACCTTTACAAGAAGATCCTTGCCGGAGGCAAAAGTATCATGGCTTGTTGGGTAACCTTGGACGAACTGAAACCTTTGCTGGACAATATCGGTGCGGACGGTGTGCATCTGGAAATGGATTTCCATAACGAGAGAGAAGTGGAACAAGCGATGCGCATTGTCGAAGAATACTCCTCTTCTTCCTCTGACGTATCCAAAGAAGACCTTTCGAAAGAAGAAGCCGCTGCAACCAAACAAGAAACAATCGTCGTCAAAGACTCTGCGGCAGCCGGGAATGAAGCCTTGAAACCTTTGTTCAATGCCATTGTGGACGGAAAGCTGGAACCGGCCGTAGAAGTAACCAAGAAAGCCATCGCCGAAGGAGTACAGCCCCAGGAAATTATCAACAACTACATGATAAAGGCTATGGGCGAAGTGGGACAACGCTTCCAGGACGGAAAAGCGTTCGTGCCCCAACTGCTGATGGCAGGACGCGCCATGAAGGGAGCTTTGGAACTTCTGAAGCCTTTACTGCAAGGGAGTGCCTCGACCACCATAGGCAAGGTGGTCATTGGAACCGTGAAAGGCGACTTGCATGATATCGGCAAGAACCTGGTGGCTTCCATGCTGGAAGGTTGCGGCTTTGAAGTAATCAACATAGGCATAGATGTATCTTGCGACAAATTTGTGGAAGAAGTCAAGAAAAACAAGGCAGACATCCTGTGCATGAGCGCCTTGCTGACAACAACCATGACTTATATGCAGGAGGTGATCAACGCTTTGGAAGCAGCCGGTATCCGTCATCAGGTAAAAGTGATGATAGGCGGCGCTCCGGTAAGCCAGGGATTTGCCGATGAAATAGGTGCGGACGGGTATAGCGACAATGCCAATACGGCCGTAGCGGTAGCCAAGGAACTGATGGGGCTTCATAAATAAACGGAATATTCATCTTAATCTGATACATGAATTATGCACGCTAATTATTTAGATACGTTAGATTGGGGCATTCTTATTGCCTACTTTCTGATTCTTATAGGCATCGGTATATGGGCCAGCCTGAAACGCAAAAAAGGCAGCAGCCTTTTTCTTGCCGAGCGTTCCCTGAAGTGGCATCACATCGGTTTCTCCATGTGGGGAACCAATGTGGGCCCTTCCATGCTGATAGCCTCTGCCAGTGCCGGGTTCACCACCGGCATCGTTTCGGGCAATTATGCCTGGTATGCGTTTGTTTTCATCTGCTTGCTGGCTTTTGTCTTTGCCCCCCGTTATTTGGGAGCGCGTATCACCACCTTGCCGGAGTTCATGGGGCGGCGTTTCGGACAGTCCACCCGCAACATTCTTGCCTGGTACACCATTGTGACGATCCTTATCTCGTGGCTTGCCCTGACCTTATTCGCCGGAGGTATCCTTATCCGTCAGGTTTTCGATATTCCCATGTGGCAATCGGCATTGATCCTGCTCGTTATCTCCGCATTCTTCACCATGGCCGGAGGGCTGAAAGCGGTAGCCTATACCAATGTGTTCCAGATGCTTCTGCTTATTTTCGTATCGGCCACGCTTACTATAGCAGGGCTTTACAAGGTGGGTGGAGTCAGCGCATTGGCCGAAGCGGTTCCGGCCGATTACTGGAACCTGTTCCGCCCGAATGACGATCCCGCCTTCCCGTGGCTGCCCATCATTCTGGGTTATCCCATCATGGGAGTCTGGTTCTGGTGCACAGACCAATCCATGGTACAGCCTGTATTGGCTGCCAAGAATCTGAAAGAAGGCCAAATGGGTGCCAACTTCACCGGCTGGTTGAAGATACTGGATGTTCCTCTCTATATCCTTCCGGGTATCATCTGTCTGGCACTCTACCCGGGCTTGAAGAACCCCGATGAAGCCTACATGACTATGGTCACTAACTTATTTCCTGTAGGCATGGTGGGGTTGGTACTGGCCGTATTGACCGCCGCACTGATCAGCACTGTCGGCTCTGCCCTGAATGCGCTGAGTACCGTCTTCACGATGGATATTTATGTCAAGAAATTCAGGCCACTTGCCAGCCAGAAAGAGATCATCCGTACGGGGCACGTGGTTACAGTGGCGGGAGCACTGATTTCGGTGATCATCACCATTGCCATAGACAGTATCAAAGGATTGAATCTGTTCAATGTATTCCAATCGGTACTGGGATTTATCGCACCGCCTATGGCGGCTGTTTTCCTGTTCGGCATCTTCTGGAAACGAACTACCACGATGGCTGCCAACATGGCATTGACGCTTGGCACGGCGTTCAGCATGGGAGTGGGCATTCTCTATTTATGGGTATTCCCTGCGGAAGAATATACGACATGGCCTCATTTCATGATGCTGTCCTTCTACTTGTTCGTTATCATCAGCGCAGGCATGATCTTGGTATCCTTATTGGATAAACATCGACAAGAATGTACATTAAATATGAAGAAAGTCATGGAGAAGCCGGCTAAATCCGTTATCCTTGCATGGGCGTTACTGGCTATTGTCATGGTCGGGCTTTATCTATTCTTCAATGGGCATTAAAAGAAGGTGCAGAAGGCTGAAAAGATTGTATTTTTATATGCCTGCATTTGGTATTCCACTTGGGTGGTGAGGCAGTCCCACCCCGGTGAGATTGCAGCTCCACCCCGGTGGAACTGGAGTTTCACCGGGGTGGAATATCAGATGAAAGTGGTTGTTATAACAGATGGAAATGGCTGTTATACCCTGTCTGATAGGACAGGAGATTCATTAAGGTTGCAACAAATTGCAAAATCAGTGAGGTTAATAACAACATCTAGCCATTTTTGGACTCTGATTTTTGTAGTCATCCTATTATCCTCGCTGCTTCCGCCTGTAACATTTATCGTACGTACAGAGACCGCAAGTATATTCCAGCTTACGGACATCCTCCCCCAGCCCTATTACTCCACTGACCGATTTTATAGGAAGCATCAAACTGGAATCTGTCAACCGGATGCCGCAAGGTTCCGCCGAAGGGAATAAGGGAAATAATTTCTTTTGTTCCGACACATGCCAGCCGCAATATCCGGGACTGAAACGGTTGGTATGCTTCCACCCCCTGTTGCGGATGTATTCATCCAAAGCGATTTCCATACAATCCGCAGTCTTCTCGGCTATGATACTTCCTATAGCATCCGCTATATAAATCTTTACCATATCCCCTTCTTGCTGCAACGTATGCTGGAGCCTTTCAAAACCGATTCCGGCAGTCGCGGCAAAGAAAGCGAAGGATTCTGAACCACGCAGCTGCCGGGTGATTATTTTACCTATACTGAAATACGTATCGCCGACAGAAAGCGAGTCTTTCGATTCATCCAACTCTCCACCGGATATGAAAAAACAAAAACGGGGAGAAGTAACTGCCTCCACCCGTTCCAGTACCCCACGGACTTCTTTTTCCACCGCTTCGTCGGGCACAGCATCTGCATATCCCATCGCCTCATAGAGTTCGGACAATGAGATAGGCAGATCAGCAAAAGAAAGTTCTTTTTCAAGCATTATTGAATCCATTTAATGCAGCAAAGAATGCATCAATATTTTCAGATGGCGTATGAGGCGGTGTATCACATCCGCTGGAGAGCACGAAGTTGGGATAGAACTTGGTAGCCTCCAACAGGTCGAGTGTGGCTTTCTTCATCACCTCCGGAGTAGCAGCCTTGAACAAGCTCACCGGATCAAGATTTCCCATTGCAAGGGCATCGGCAGGTACTTCTTTCAGAGCTTCGACCATATCTATTTTATTTCCAAAATGATAAGCGGCAGCTCCTGTAGCTACCATTGCCTTGGTACAATGACCGGTATTTCCACAATTATGCAGAATGACCGTGAAGTGATCGTCCTGCACTTTCTCTACGATCTCCTTAATGAAAACAGACGAGTATTGCGTGCAGTCCTCATCGGACAACAGTCCGGCAGCCGGCTCGGCCATCACTACCCCATTCACTCCTGTGGCCTTCAGTGCCATGCAGTAACGGAGAATGAAATCCGAACATTTCTTCAACAGCGAATTGGCTGCTTCCGGATTGATATAAATAAGCATCATGATTTCAGACATGTCATACAAACGTCCTGCCAATGAGTAAGGGCCGATGCAACCGGCAAAGACGGGCCGGTCCGTAATGGTCTTGGCTGCCAGCATATTTGCTTTCAGATACTGGGGGATTCTTCCTTTATTCAAGGCAGGGATTTCCAGTTTGTCAATAGCTTCTTCATCATTGAGAAGACGCCCCACCACACTGGGAACCTCATTTTCGGGGAAGACAATCTCCGCTCCGAAAGCCTCGGCTTCTACCGTCAAATCCATAATCACGGTTGCGGCGGCTGTGGGATATTTCTCACTCAATGCCTTGATGGCGTTGTAATGCACTTGTCCGTCAGTAACCGCATCGCGCACCGTTTTCCCTATCATCTCTATGCCCGGATGGGTCATGATGGGCATAGCCACCACCTCTTTTTTTTGGATAATTTCGTTTATCCACTCTTTCATATTCAGTTTACTCATGGTCTTTTATTCTTTATTTATTCTGTTATTGCAAAAGTAAGTCTTTTCTTTGATAATCTGCTGTCCCCTTTGCTCTTTCTCATTCAAAAAAGCGGTATAAATCCCGTTACAATACTACAGGGATTTACACCGTTTTTCATCTTATAGACTTATGGCAATTTATGCAAAAGATGACGATAGTATGTTTCAACATCTTTCCAATGGTAGAAAGGAGCAATATCCGTTTCTACAGGGATGGTAACTTCTTTCTCGCAATGCATGAACTTCACCAGTATATCGTCAGAAGCTTTTTTTCTGAAGAAAACCAACTGGACGTTTGCCGCCATCGGAGTGACCTTGAAATTACACCATGCCTGATAGAATTTATCGGGATCCGTTTCGGCTTTCCACATATCGCCCAATTGAAGCAACGCTACCAAGGGAATGATATTTCCATCGTGCCCAAAACGTAATGTCGCCGCATGGGTCCCGGATCTGATCGCCTCATCGGCCGAATCCAATATATTTTCAAGCAATGACCGGGCACTGGCCGTCATTATTCCACCATTGGCAGGCGCAGGTCCGTCACATACATAATTATGATAATTGCAAACTTGCCAAAGATCAAATAATTCATCTTTCTGAAATACATCATAAAGACTCACCTCTATCTCTACATTCTGCAAATCTGAAGCAATCCAATAAAGTCCCCACATCAATTCATCAGGATTCACATTCTTACGGATATAGTCAGGACTATTAAATAAGGAAGTGACCAGACGATCGGGACGGGTATGAGCTTCTTTAAACTTTCTATATTCCTCATACCAAGGTCCCTGATGAGAAACAAACTTCACGGCTTCCGGCGTATGATAATTCATATATTTCATATACCTAGCACAAGCTTCGCGCCGGATCTGCAATGCCGGATTGAGTTCTTTCAACCGTTCACAAAAGGCATCCATACTCAATACACATCGCAACACCACGGTAGAGCGTGCAGACAGAGCAGGAGATCCCTTGAATACCTCGGGATAGTTCTGAAACATTCTTTCGGCTATCCCCCGGTGTTGCCTCACACCCAAAGGAGTCAAATCTCCCCCATGTCCCTCGGCATCTTCCCACACCAACGCCATTCTTTTGCGGACATCTTCTCCCAAAGCGGTCAAAGCTCCGGCTTGATGCGCTTTCTCGAAAATATCAACCACTGTCTTATAATCCTGTTCCGATTGAATCCATCTGGAACCGTGTCGTGCATAATGACTGATATAGAACGGTTTATACCCTTTAGGCGGAGGAGTCGCGATAGCTTCCTTTACAGGATAAGCATAGTACACTCCTCCCGTCCGGGCTATATCTTCCAATATAGCCTCACGGGTGGACTGGGCAAAACCATTCAGGTGAATGCCACACAGACAGAGGAACAGGACACTATATTTAAAAAGCACCAGTGTTTTCATATTCATTAATTATATCCCTCATTCTGACCAAATTCATCCGGATTCAAGATAGAGTCCAGAAACATCTGAGGAATAGGACGCCATGCATGATGCGGTTGGATCAAAGGAATATCCGGATTATGAGCTTTCACATATTCTACCAATTTTCCGGTTCTCTTCAAATCAAACCAGCGCATAAATTCGCCGCAATACTCACGTGCTCTTTCTTCCAAAATAAAGTCGATCGTCATCTTGTCCACTCCTACCTCCATTTCAGCTTCCTTGCCCGGTACAGCCGCACGTCTGCGTATGTCATTGATACGTGCTTTAGCTATCTCCTTATTTCCTCCGGACTTCATGATCTCACATTCGGCAACAATGAAATACATTTCGGGCAAACGCATGGTAATCACATCATTTGCACCTACCTGCGAATTGGTAGGCAATCCTTTGTTTTCAAAATTCGCATCTTCGTACTTCAGCAAGGTCGGGAAGTGAATGTTAAAGTTGGCACTCTTGCTGACACTTCCATCGGCTGCATAGGTATCATCGATATCGACGACAGCGTATGGCAAGTTACGTTTGTCGGCAATCTTCTTCTTGGTGAAAAGCAGCGCTGTTTCTCCCGGCTGAATAACCTGACCAATCATAGATGACGGTTTTTCAAAATAGTCCAACTGATCCTTAGTCCAGGCATAAGCTTTGGGTGTATTCAGTTTATACTCTTCACGGAACCAGGCATTGTAACGGGCATCTATATTCTCATTATACAATTCCAACAAATAACGGGTAGGCATCATCGCCATACTGCCCGACTTGGCATTCTTATCATTTCCATATTCATAATCCTGCACCATACCTGCTCTTGCCGAATAACTGGCATGGAAATACATATGCATACGGTTCGGGTTTTTAGCCTGCATATTCAATGAGGACTCGGTAGAGTGGGTCACAACGAACATAGCCTCTTTATTCGTTTTATTATTATCCGGATCAAAGACTTCGTCAGGCGTATCATACAAAGATACTTTCAACGCATTCTGATTATCAATCACATATTGAGCCGCATCCTCAGCGATTTTATAATATTTGTCTTTGTCTGCCTGACTGTCACAATAGGAAACCCGTGTCAGTGCGATGCGCGCTAATAAACCATAAGCCGCTTTTGAGGTCGCACGACCTACATCTTTAACAGGATAAGGATCAACGGGCAGATTATCCACCGCATTCTGTGCATCGGCCAGCATTAAATCATACAAATCTTCATAGCTGCTGCGATAACAGTTCATTGAAAGACTTTCGGCAGAAGTTTCTTTGGTTCTAAGATCCACGTTACCGTAAATTTCAACCAAATGCCAATAAGCGTAAGCACGCATGAAACTTAATTCACCAAAACGGATATCTCTCAGTTTCTTGTCTTTGAATTCCACTTGGTCAATCCGTTCCAAACCGGCATTACAGTCGTTTATAATTTCATACAGACGATTCCACGTATTCTTAATCTGACCAACCGAAGCTGTCAATTCTTCATATTTGGACATCTGACGGCCATAACCGCAATTGGCAATATTGATCCAAAGGTCGCCACCACCGTTCAGTAATAACACAAAATCTTCACGTCCATAAAACTGACCGCCCCAAAAAGCATAAGCCGAATTGACAAGGGCCTCAAAACCGGCCTGTTCTTTGTACACATTATCCGGGGTACTTCCGGCAGGATTGTATTCCTCCAAATCACATGATTGCATGCCCAACAACAGGGCGGCACATGCTGCAAATAGATATTTCTTATTGTATTTCATGATAGTTATTTCTTTTTTATCTGTTAGAAATCAAGATTCAAACCAAATATAAACTGACGCTGCAACGGAGCTTTAGCCGATCCTCCGCGTTCTGCATCGTAATCCTGAATCAAATGATTCTTGGCAAAAGAGAAGAGGTTATTGGCAGTGACATATGCACGAAGTTTGGACACACCCAATTTGGAAGTCAACGATTTGGGGAATGTATAACCCAGTGATACAGTCTTGATCTTCCAATAAGAACCGTCAATGTAATTCAAAGACTCGTATCCCAGATAGTTATAGAAATTGGTCTGAGCCGGACGCGGAAAATCATTTGACGGGTTTTCCGGTGTCCAATAGTTCAAATATGCGGGGAAGTTTCCTTTTCCCTGAGGATCGTAAGCACCTGCCAGTTCATAGTCAATCATCTGTCCCCAACGAGCTATAATATATACATTCAGATCGAAATTCTTATAACTAAAGTTATTATTGAGTCCTCCCGTCCATTTTGGAGACTGGCTGCCGAGATAAGTCCTGTCATTATCATCAATAATAAAGTTGCCATCCAAATCCTGCAATTTTATATCACCCGGCTTAAAAGACTGTGTCTTCTTTGCATCTTTAAAATATTTGGCAGCTTCCTCTGCTTCATTTTCCTGCCATATTCCCTGATTGATAAAATAATGATAGGAACGCAAAGGACGGCCAATCAGCAAACTACTGGTAATGGATGATTCGGCGCCAATGATATCCTTACCATCAATCAAATCGGTAATTTCCTCATGATTGGCAGCAAAGGTAAGGGTGGAGTTCCACTTAAAGTTTTTGTTATCCACATTGACGGTATTTACCGATACTTCAATACCACGGTTCATGGTTGCACCGATATTTTGATACATCTTGAACGGAGTTGCGTTACTACCACCCATGGAAGTAGGCAAAGTACGGGGCAACAGGATATCAGTAGTCTTTGTCTGGTATAAATCGACAACAGCCGAAATACGGTTATTGAACAAACCGATATCAAAACCTAGATCCCAGGTATTGGACATCTCCCAGCCTACATTCTCATTACCCACATATTCATTGTATATATAATAGGTATAGCCATTATCCTGGAAAGCAGAGTTTGTTTTCGGAGTCAAGCCCGACTGAGTTCCGTAAGCCATGATACCCGAGTTACCTGTCTTACCCCAACTTAAGCGCAACTTCAAGTTGCTAAGGGCTTCCACATTCTTCAAGAATGCTTCATCACTAATGCGCCATGCAGCAGCTACTGAAGGGAAACTTGCCCATTTATTGCCTTTAGACAAACGTGAGTCACCATCCCAACGATTGGAAACCGTCAACATATAGCGGCCTTTATAACTATAGTTGAAGCGCAAAGCATACGAGAAAGTCTGATGCTGTATATAATCCGATCCGATTACATAAGAGCTTTTATCATTGGCTCCCAGATTATGCCATAAATAAGAATCAACCAACTGGCCTTCACCTTGTGCATTCACCGATGTATATTTGGATTGTGTCCACGAAGTCAATGCAGTGGCACCAAAAGTATGATCTTTGACGGTTTTGTTATAACTGATAATATTATCCCAATTCACAAAACTCTTTTCGGAAGATTTGATTTTGGACAGTGACGTTGAATTCTGTCCCAAACGGTCAATAGAACCGGCCCCTTCAAAATCCTGCTTACGATAAAAAGCATAATTGGTTCCTAAATTAGAACGGAAAGTCAATCCTTCAATAGGGGTAAAATCCAGATACCCATTGGCTATCAAATTGGTTTTCAGCACATGATGTCTTGCAGCCACTTCAGATGCCTCATCCACCAACGGACTCACCTGTCCATTCTTTCCTAATGGATATTCCACCACTTTACCGTCTTCATCGTATGCTTTACCAAGAGGTGCATTAGTAGCAGCACGCCATAACACATTCTCGGCACGCTCATCCTGTGCATAATGAGTGATCTGTGTGGTCGCTCCTACTTTCACGGTCTTGCCCAACTTGTGCTCAATGTTCATACGCAAGTTGTACTTATCCATTTTATCATTTTTGAAAGAACCCTTTTCCTGATAATATCCGGCAGACAACATCGCGGTTGTCTTTTCCGTACCGCCCGAAGCTGTAACCTGATGGCTTTGAACAAGCCCTGTATGAAGCACCTCATCTATCCAGTCAGTCCACTCACCGTTCTGAATGGCCTGCCATTCCTCCACAGTGAAAAGTTTCTGGTCATCGGCGGTAGAATTCCACTGACCGCCAGTACGAGCAGCTTCACGACGCACCTGCATATAGTCTTCCCCACTCAGCATATCAGGATATTGCGCCCACCCGTTTACACCAAAATAACCATTATAAGAAAACTTTGTTTTACCTTGCGCACCTTTCTTGGTGGTGATAATGATTACCCCATTAGCACCTTGCGAACCATAAATTGCCGTAGAAGAAGCATCTTTCAGCACTTCGATAGATTCAATATCAGCCGGAGCAATATCCGAGAAATCACCTCCCTGCATACCATCAATGATAAACAGCGGAGCATTGGCAACATTGTTACCAAACTCATCTTTCACATCGGACAGTGAACGCTGTCCACGGATATTAATGGTTACACCCGAAGTAGCCTTACCTGAATTACGTACAATATCCAAACCCGGAACCTGCCCCTGCAATGCTTCCATGGCATTAGATGCCGGTGATTTTACAATATCAGCCGCCTTCACTGAAGCAATAGAACCTGTAAGGTCACGTTTCTTCATCACGCCATAACCCACAACGACCACTTCATCCAAAGCCTGCGTATCGGCCTCCATTTTAATGTTCAGCTGATTGCTTTTTCCTACCGTTATATCCTGCGTTTTATATCCTATATAAGATATGACGAGAATATGCTTACCTGAAGGAACTTCCAAAGAATAATTACCGTCAAAGTCGGTAATCGTACCCACCGTTGTACCTTTCACCAGTACGGATACACCAATTAACGGCTCCCCTGTGTCATCTATGATTTTACCTGTAACAGTACGTCCTTGCTGGACAGACTGAACCAATTCACCGGCAACAGGGTCACTTGCATTTGCATAAGAAAATGCAGACGGCATACATAATGCTGCCGATAACCCTAAAATAATGGGAGTACGTCTGATATTACTTTCCCAATTTTGTTTCGGACTTTTTTTCATGCTTTTTATTTCTATTATAATAGTCAACAAAAGTTTATTTTATTATATCTATTTAAATGACGCATGTAAAAAGCCCCTGTACCCAAACTCAATCATAAAAATACGTTAAAACAAAAGTATAATTTCTTTCATTTAGTATTTATTTTTAACTGAATCGCAAACTTAAATTTATAAATACCTGATTTTAGCCGATAAGATTCTAATACAGGTAGCCCCACGAATTATCTCCCTCCAACTCCCATTCGTGCACAATTTATATCTACCGTAGTGTTACTGTGAGGCTTCAATTCAAAGCCATGCTCCGATTATTTATAAGAACATAAAAGGATTACATAGAAACCACCTCCAATCTTTATATACGAAAAGACAGAACATCCCGATAATCAAAAGACCAAAGACCTCATCATATTAACAAATAAAAAAGGAGGATTTTCCGAAATGGAAATATCCCCCTTTTATGTCACTATCAAAAAATTATATTAATAACCATTAGTACCGTATTCAGCAGAGTTCTCTATCTGATTTAAGAATGTATATGAGATAGGACGTAAATAATTCTTTTGGCTAAAATTTACGGCAGCACGAGGATTATATTTAGGCAATCGAGTTTCAAAAGCTTTATGTCGTTTCAGTAAAGCCCAACGGGTAAACTCACCACACAATTCACGAGCATATTCATCCAACACATCATCCTCTGTAGCAGTAGTCAATTTCATATTAGCTTCGAAATCAGCTTCATTACGACAAGCACGCTTACGAAGAACATTCAAATACTCAGCTGCTTTTGCACCATTTCCCAAACGTTCTTCCGCTTCAGCCGCAATCAGATACACTTCAGCCATACGCATAATAAACATGTCACCAGTTTTGCATTGCAAATTACTTCCATAAAAACCTCCCTCGAAATTAAAATTAAACTTATTCAATGAAGGAAATAAAGTATAGGTATTTGTCTGCTGGGCATCAATAAATGTTTCCTTGTATTTACCATCTGCTGCAAACAAATCATCAATGTTCACACAAATATATCCTCGCTTTGCTTTTTCAGCATCACTCAAATACTCTTTTGATAAATAAACGATAAAACGATCTTCATCCTCTGCTAATGGATAAGGATTCACATAAGGATTCTTCACTTTAACCAATTTATTGACATCACCAGAATATTCTCCTTTAGGCCATACACTGGCAACATATTGATTACCACCATTAGAACCTAGATTAATAGCATTAACATCAACATATGGATATATCTTCTTTCCTACAAATTTAGAATCAATACCATACTTAGTGCACAAATCTTCAGTTAATGTAATTGTTGCATTCTTATCATCGTATGTGCGCCATCCAGCCTGTACCATGGAGAACAGAGAAAAAGCTGTTGTAAATGAGTTTTCCCAACGTTTATCATAACGTGCATCAAAACAGTCCACTAAATATTTAGAAGGCGCATAATAATTATTATTCACACGACCATAGAAGTAATTTTGCTTACTGCCCACAGGATAAATATCACTCAATTTATTAGGATCACAGAATGTGAAAGTAAATAATTTATTCGCTCCATACGAACCATATGTAAAAGCATCAGTTCCTGCCTGGGGTCCCGAAGCTATAAACAAAGCTTCTTTATTGTTACGATTATTACTTTGTGCCCATACATCTTCAACATCATCATACAAATATGCATTATAAGAAGCCATATTGGCAATCAAGTCTTCTGCAACTTCTTTCGCACGCTGCCAATAAGAAACACCATTTTCGCTTAAACCTTCACCTGCTCCCTGCGCATAAGCTCTAGCCAACAAACCTAAAGCAGCTTTCTTTGTTACCCGGGCATAATTACCATCCATAGGAGTTGTATTCAAGTCAGCAGCAGCTTCTTGCAAATCAGTTATAATAAGATTGTAAATTTCCTCCTGTGACGAGCGAGTGGGATTCATTATTTTGGTATCTGTTGACTCTGTAGTTACTAACGTCACATTGCCATAATTGGTCACAAGTACCAAATAATAATAAGCACGCAAACACTTTGCTTCAGCTACTACAACTTTCAGTACATTCTTATCTCCCTCAGTTACATCTGCTGCACGATTTATCACTGCATTACAAGTATTAATACAAGCATAAGCTTGAGAAAACAGTTTGTCTGTAGCATTAGTACTAGTAGTCAACCCTTCATAATAGAACAATTGCTGCAATGTTGTTTTATTATTTTGGGTAAGCCATAAATCTGTACCGGTTTCCGCTACAGCCAAATAATCGGAAGCAGAAAACATTTGGTCATAAAGTGGAGAATAGCAATAAGTACCCAAATTTTTCAAGCCTTCTACAGTTTTCAACTCTCCTTCTCCAGATGTATCGCTAGGATTATATTCATCCAAAGAACATGAGTACATAGCTGCTGCTGTGCAAATGGCTAAAGCCATGTTATATAATGATCTTTTCATTGTCTTTTGTCTTTAATGTTTTTGTTAGAATGAAACATTCACACCAAATACCAGTTGCTTGGATAATGGATACTTCAAAGCACCATTCATTTCAGGATCATAATCTTTCAACAAATGACTTTTAGCAACGGTCAATGGGTTAGTAATAGTAGCATATAAACGGCATTTGCTGATGCCGGCATTTTTCAACAAACGTTCCGGGAAGGTATATCCTAAAGTAATATTCTTTATTTTAAAGAATGAACCATCTACATAATTCAAACTACCATATCCTATATAACTTTTCGTTTCACGATTAGCATTTAATGCCGGGAAATCATTTGAAGGATTAGATTCCGTCCAATAGTTAAAATAAGTAGGGAAATTACCCTTACCTGTTGAATCATACCAACCTAACATTTCATAATTAATCATCTGTCCCCAACGGAAATAGGCATAAATAGTCAAATCAAAATTCTTGTATGTGAATGAATTTTGGAAACCCATCGTCCATTTGGGAGCATTGTGACCTAATACTTGCGAATCAGCGTCACTATAAGTATATTTATTATCTTTAGTATAATAGATAATATCTCCATTCTTGTCAGTCAAAGGCTGACCATCATCCCCTACTTTATAGAACTTACCATCGGCTTCCTTAATCATTCCTGGCACATTGATTTTAATATCACCAGGAGCACAGCCAAATGCTGCTGCATCTGTTTCTTCACCCAACTGCCACATACCATCAATTTTTGGAGCATAGAATGAATTTACAGGATAACCTATAGACAAGTAATAGTCTTCATTCTTAACATGGTCTGCCGTACCGCCTATCAATGATTTTACTTTTTCATTATTCAAAGTGAAAGTCAAAGCAGAAGTCCATGTAAATTCTTTATTAACAATATTACGTGTATTCAATGTTAATTCCAAACCATGATTCTGTGTCTTTGCAATGTTCTTGCTCATATAATATAACTTAGAAGCATTGTACGCACCATTGACAACCGGCAAATTCTGCTTCCAAATTACACCATCCGTATTTGTTATATAATAATCGGCACTTAAATCAATACGGTTATTGAAGAAAGATGCATCCAAACCAATATTCCAGTTATGAGATCTTTCCCAAGTCAAATCAGCATTCGCTACATTCTCTGAAAATTTATAGCTGTTTGTTTTTTGACCGCCCAAACTATAATATCCATCCAATTCTACAGTCGCAACAGAAGAATAGGGATCAATAGATGCTGCACCAGTCACACCATAACCCAAACGCAGTTTCAAATTATTCATCCAGTTACTGGTCCCTTGCATAAATTTCTCGTCCGATATTCTCCATCCTAAAGACACGGCTGGGAAAGTACTCCATTTATTACCTTTTGCCAGTCTTGAAGATCCATCTTGACGAACCGATGCAGAGAATAAATACTTACCTAAATACGAATAATTGATACGTCCTACCAAACCTAGCCCTTTAGACATAGTATAATTGGAATAAACAATTCCCGTACCATCCATGTTATGCCATAAGTACGAATTATTCTTTATATTATCCTGCTTTTGCCAAGACTTATCCGTTTGATTATGATTCCATGAGGTAACTGCTGTTACAGTAAATTCATGGTCTTTCTTGATATTAAAATTATAAGTGAAAATGTTTTCCCATTTATAATTATAGCTTCTGTTCTGATCAATCTGGGCATAAACACTAGCAGAAGTACCAGAAGCATTAGGACCATCTGATGCATAATATTGATAGGAACCGATACCTTGGAAATAATTCTTTTTATCGTACCCTAAACTAGCGTTCAACCGTGACTGGATAGTCATTCCTTTAAAGGGACGAATCTCAATATAAGGATTTAAAAACAGCTTGAAATTTTGATTGTTATCACGGTATACACTTTTATCTTGATTCAATAATAAATTAATAGTATTTCCATCACCCGGAACCGGAGTTACATTGATACTTCCATCTTCATTGTAAACGGTTCCCAAAGGAACAGACACTAATGAATTAATAAATCTGGAATATGCTTTATTTCTATAGACATAAGATCCTTGCATATTCACACCAACACTTAACCATTTTTTTATTTCATGGTCAATACGCATATTGGTAGAATATACTTTATAATCATCACCTGTAAATTGTCCCTGCTCATCTGAGAAGTTTAAAGAGAAATATGCTTTTGTTTTTTCCGTACCTCCTGAAACCGACAAGCTATAATTTTGTGTAACGCCAGTCTGCAACAGTTCATCAGCCCAGTCTATATATTGTCCGTTCAAATGTGCCTTATAAGCTTCGGGGGAAGAAAATAATGCCTCATCCGTAGAATATGTTCCGGCAATTTGGTTTGCTTCACGAAGTACATTGATATAACTGTCACCACTACGCATCTCAGGAACCGTGGCCCATCCGTTGAAACCGACATAGGCATTCAAATTGATATTAATTTTTCCTGCTTTACCACTTTTAGTAGTAATTATAATAACACCATTGGCACCTGCCGCACCATAAACAGCTGTCGAAGAAGCATCTTTCAAAACTTCAATAGACTCAATATCATTAGGATTCAATGTAGAATAATCACCCGGCATACCATCAATAATAAACATAGGATCACCGCTAGCTGTAAATGAACGAGTTCCACGCAATTGCAATTTAGGCCCTTCACCCGGTTGCCCTGAGGCCTGAGTTATATCCAACCCTGCAACACGTCCTTGAAGTGCTTGCATAGGATTAGTAGCAGGTGTCAAAGTTATATCCTCATTTTTAACGGAAGAAACAGCGCCAGTCAAATCCCGTTTCTTAACAGCACCATAACCAATAACTACCACTTCTTCCAAAGCCTGAGTATCCGGTTCCATCTTAATAGTGATCTGGGTGTTCTTACCTATGGTCACAGTCTGAGTTTTATAACCGATATACGATACCTCAAGCATCCCCTTACCTGTAGGAATATCTAAAACGAAATTTCCATCGAAATCAGTAATCGTTCCAACAGTAGCTTGTCCTTTCACTATCACGGACACACCAATCAACGGTTCTCCTGTTTCATCCACTATTGTACCTTTAACTGTATGCGTTTGCAAAACAGACTGCACCGACTCACTATCCATTCTACCACCCACATTTGCATACGAAAAAGCAGCCGGCATACATAATGCAGCTGATAATCCTAACACAACAGGTGTTCGTCTGATTCCGTAACCCAACGGCTTAGGACATTTCTTCATGTCTTTTCTCATTTTTCTATGGTTAACAAATTAATTAATAATCCATATTATTTATCTCTAATGTAGTAAAAATACGATGTTTTAGTTTTCTTTCTTCAGATAAAGTCATTACTTCCATTGCTTCATCAGAAACCAATAATACATTCTTGGCCTCTTCAAATACTTTCAGCAGTTCTGCGTGCTCCTTTAAAAGCTTATCCCAATGAAAAGCTGATTCAGGAGCATCATCCAGAACATACTTGATAAAGTCGTCATCCTTCAAAAAGTCTTCTACCTTGCTATACATCTTTTTTGTATCCACGTTACAATCATTTTTCATTATGACGGATAGTGGTTCAAAGTTGTACTCACCTGAAAACTTAAAATATTATCCTACCAATTCCCTTAATCTTGTAATACCTCTATGCATCAAATTTCGTACCGACTGGTAATTCATATCCATAATGGTACAAATATCTTCATATTTCTTCTCTTCTATATAATATAAGGTAAGTGCCTCACGTTGGCGCGGAGATAATTGAGCCAACAAATGTTTTACTTTTATATTTTCAAAACAACTTTTTTCCTTTTCCAAATATTGATGTTCTACATCATCACCTGCTGCAACGGGATTCAGTTCCTCAACAGCCGTTTCCGACATGAACATCCGTCTGCGAAGTTCATCACATAACTTGTTTTTCAAGGAAATGAGGAGGTATGATTTGAAGTTGTCAATGATACCCAATTCAGCCTTCTTTGTATACAATTTTACAAAGACATCATGAATGCAGTCCTTCAACAATTCTTTGTCAGTAGTTAACTTACATCCATAATTAAATAGAAGATTAATATGCATATCATATAATGTAGAGAATGCACTTACATCTCCCGATTGGAAAGCGGTTACCAAGCAAGCTGTCTTATCATTTAAGTTTTGTTCCATCACAGTATACTAATTATAGGTTGTTTTGATGATGATGCAAAACTAGGGAGGATACGCTACTTTTTTAGGTAATATTTGATTATTGGACCGAAAAAACAGATAACCTGCTGAAAAACATATATGCTAAATAATACAGATTTTCATTAAAAAGGAGAACCAAAATAAGTCCGGTTCTCCTTCCATGTACTAAATTCTATGAAACCAATAAATACAATCTTTGTTTTCCTCTGCTTTAAGCATATATATATCTTTAATATTCAATCGTTTAGCAATCACCGTTATTGCTCCGGTCTTCGGATCAACAGACTTCAATATGTATTTCCCAGGTGATAAATGAACAGGAATATCTGTTGCAGAATGGGAATAAATGATACTTCCAATACCAGATTTTACCAGTTTCTGATACTTATTTGTACCAGTATCCTCCATATCCATAGCAGCCGCATCAGTTAAAAAGCTTTCATCGGCAACCGGAACAACCGGGCAAGAGCCACTTGCCATGAAGACAGCCCAAGCCATATCCGGATAATTCTGCGCATAGTAAGTAACCGCTTTTTCCGGGAACTTCTTACGATATTCACTCACCGCCCGATAAGCTTCATCAAAAGTAACCTTACCTACTTTCATTTTACGGGCATGCTGACGGGGAGCCAGGTTCTTTCCACCTTCGGGAGCATAAAGACCATCCACTTTATAGTGCCAGTAACGAATATCAATAATGTCAACTAATTTCGCACGCTGCGTATCATTCAGAATGGCATCTTGAACATCCTTTGTCGCACTTAACGCCACGGTCGCTTTCTTACCGGTTTCTTTCTCCCACTCTCCTATCACATCCAGCCAGAATTGTACAAAATGCAACGGACCGGTAAACTCCGCACTGATCAGTTGTACCACATTTGCATCATCGGCAAAATTATCCAAGCATTGGCGAATATACTTTCTATGAAACTCACGACGTACCGGATGACTGATATCATAAAACATATCCGCTACAAAGATACGTTTGTCACCGGCAAAAGGAACAGGTTCAGGCATATCGGTCTGATTGATATTATTGGCCGACCGCCAAGGACAGTCTACCCAATGTGCTCCCGCCTCCAAGATATTATGCTGGAAGTAATTCTCATGGAAAAGCAAAAGACCTTTCTCCGCCCCTTTTTCGGCAAACTGCTTCAACCGGTTCCAATACCATGCATTGGGACGGTTCAAATCATACTTGCTCAATCCTTCCCAAGCAGTACCTTCTCCACTGCGGGCAAACGGTTGTTCGTAGAATGGCCCCCACACATCTCCATCACGGCGACGGACACGCTCATGATCGTCACGACGACGCTCATACCACAAACCGTAATTATGATCTAAAACCAAAATCTGATTCTTCACCATATAATTCACCGTAGAATCAATTCTATCCGTCAGCCCAAGTCCTTCGCGTCCCGGCACGAAACGGGTAACATGTGGCTTGGCTTTAGACAAGAAGCTGGTCCTCAGTTTCCCATTCCACCAAGGAACCTCCTGCCTGCCGCCTACCAGTAACCGGCCATCCACCTGCATACGTCCATTAATAATGGCAAACAGATGATCCTCTTTTTCCTTATATATAGGTGTCTTGAACTTCAAATCTTCTAAAGATTTCAGTTTTCCGGAAGACACACTGGCTGTATAAGGTGCTTCCTCAATCCATTTTTGCATAGTAAGACGGGGAGTATAAGCTTCCTTTGCCATCTCCATTGCCGCTTCTACGGTAGGACTGCTGGTTGCGTTGGTAGCCCTGGGAAGAATACGTGCCTGGTCAGAACAATCTTTATTCAAACGTGCCGCCAACTGTGCATAAAACAAGCTGCGGGGATGTACGTGATTATTTGATTCCGCCCATTGGCCGTCACCCGAGAATTGCGCCCAACAACCGTATGCACGGTTTACCGCATCTCTTGCCGGTGAATAACACTCTATCCCGGCAGCTGTACATTGCCAGAAAAGACTGTTGCCTGTATTCCAACCGGCACCATTTTTATCCTGTCCCAAATTCTTAAACACCAAATCATGGCCATCAATGTTTACCACATCAAATAATAACCCGCAAGCCCAGGAATCAATAGAACCGCTGAATCCTAACGACTCTTCCGAATCACACTGTACAAAAGCATTCGGACCTGCCGCACAAAATCCGGCTGAGAAATCATGAATACCCTGTTTAGAATAACAACGCTGAAAAAGTGTCTGCTGCCCCATAGTATAAAATGTACTGCGACGCATTCCACCTATCTCTGAAACAGGTTCTGTGGATACACAATCTTCTACAGTTGTTTTAGAGCCGGTACGCTGTACAATCACAGCACTTCCTGCAAAGTGCTTAAAATTTACCCTGCGCACCCAACAGTTTTCGGCATTTTCTATAGATACCCCCGTCCAGCAATGATCCTCATCTTTAGGATACTTCTTATCATAGTCAGAAGCCAATGTCAGATTCTCCAAACCTGCTTCTGCGATTCTGCCCGGCCAACTATAACGTAACACTTTGACAGTTCCCCATTTATTATCCAAAGCCATTGTCAAAGGAGCATCCAAAGTCAATTGGTTTCCATCCGCCTTACTTACCGACCTATCCCAAACCAAATCCATCTCTCCTTCTTTCCAGCCCAAAGCGGAAATACCTCCGCCAAAAATATCACAACCGACAGAAGCAATCCATTCTTTCGTAGAGGGGCGGACAATCCGGACCCGCTCTCCGGAAACCAGCTGTACATTATTGGTTACCTGAAAAGTACAAGTATTTACAGGAACGTATGATGTCAACACATCCAAGGTATCCGTAACAGCCAAATCATTCCGCCCTTCAATATAAAGCAAAGCTCCTCTGTCCACTCCCTTTTTCAACAATACGGTCTGTTCCCTGTCACTGCCGCGCAGCACGACTCCCGACACAGAAATACGCAAGCTCTCATTCAATTCAAAAGTTCCTTTATCCAGCAAAACAGCCCCACGAAAACCATTTTTATCCAAAGCCAATGAAGATACATAGTCAATGGCGCGCTGAATACGAGAGGAATTATCCCCAGGCTTCCATGAAACAAAAACGGCATTCGCCACATCAGGTATAGGGTATTCCGAGTTACGGTAACCGCAAGAAGAATAATCTAGAATACGGTTTCCGCGTTCATCAGTCACATAAGTCAGTTTTTCTTCCTTCACCTGTAAAGGAAAGGTTTGCGCAGAAATCCGCGCAAACCCCAAACTTAAAAATCCAAATAATAATAACTTATAATTCATTTTACATCAAACTTTTACGTTTTGCCAAAGTATCATGATTGTTCTTTATATCCGTCCAATCCACTTTCTTTGCAGGATCTATGCCATTAATGTATTTTTCAATATTGGTATACCCGTCGCCATTACAATCTTTCACCGCATCACCCGGATCATTAGGATTGAGTCCGTATCTCACCTCCCAGACATCCGGCATACCATCACCATCCGTATCAACCACAGGCGTACCTTTATATTCGGGCAAGCCACCTACCTGACGGGGATCTGTAATGATACCTTGTTTATAAGAGTCAACAGGAAGACGTCTTTTTACATAAGTACTAACGAATTCAGGAGCGTCTTTCACGTAAATAGCTTTCCCTGTCTTCACCGTCTTCATCACACGGGCATCCACCGCATCCCTTTTAGGGAAAGTAGCCCCGGCATTTTCCAATACATAATTATAGGCAGTTTTGGCATCCATAATAGTCACATGGGGCATTGAGAAAGGCTCGTTTACACGAATTTGATCTGTAAACTTCCCTGCGTCCGGCATATCGTACACCTGCACGCCGCCATCCCAATTATTCTTTGTCACACGCGCATTACCTTCCACTACATTTCCGGCTACATACGCTTTACCAAATGTATCCGGTTTCTTCTTGTCACGACTTGATTCGGGTTTCACAATCCGGTGGGCAATCGGCTTATCTTTCGGAGTGATAGGCCCCGGTTTAAAATAATTATTAATAATATTCAAACGGCTGGTTTCATCTCCCCCGTCAACAGAACGGTTCCACCAATTAAAAGTCACATTGTTTACCAGATTAAAATCCTCATTCATGCCAATGGAACAGTTACGGCTGATATTGGATGCGAACAAGTTACGGCAAAACATACTGTTATGCCCACCTATAGTCGCCCCGAAAGCATGATTGTAACAATCCAAAGCTTCCGAAAAAATAGAGTTCTGAATAGTTATGTTGACAGTAGGAAGCTTCAGACCATGCCCTGTGGAATCGCGATTGTATACATGGCGGTAAACAGACATGTTTTCATCCAGTCCCCAACTGGCAGAGCAGTGATCGATAATAACATTACCCACACAGTTACCTCCCAAAGCATCATCCCGGAAGAACACATCCTGCGCCCCCCGACGGAAACGCATATGGCGGATAATAATATCATGCGTATCAAGCAGGAAAGAGGCTCCTGTTACACAAACCCCATCCCCCGGAGCTGTCTGACCTGCAATAGTGATATACGGAGCACGGACGTTTATAGGAGTTTTCAGCCGGATAACGCCCGAAACATTGAACACAACAATACGCGCGCCACCGGTCTCACATGCCTCACGCAATGTTCCGGGCCCACTGTCGGCCAGCGAATTGACCACAATTACTTTTCCTCCACGTCCACCGGGAGTATAGGCCCCTCCCCCTTCTGCCCCGGGAAAGGCAGGTATGTTGCTCTTTATTAAATCCTCCGGTTTGGATGCCCATGGTTTATAAGGACGTCCTTGAGCAGCCTCGGACATTACTACAGGTAATGCTTTCGCCCATGCCTCATCCGATTTCCGGTCTATTTCCTTTTGTTGTTCTTCTCCTCTGATTTTTACCGAATCAGGAATTACAGGATACTGTGCCGCCACAGGCAACACACATGCAGTCAATGCTGCCACTGCAAATAGTTTCTTTAGTTGATTCATTTGGTCGCTAAATTATTATTTTTTCTATAACTTCGTAACATAACACCCTGCTTTTAACATGATTCAAACACACATTGCGAGTATTTCTATATCAAAGACGGAACAGAAAGCCTGTTGTACTCTCTATCCGCACATAAAAAAAGAGCTTGACACCGTTTCACCGGGCAAGCTCCTTTTCCGCTTTTCAATAAACATTAATTTATATCTTTCCTCCACGTGCCTTGATACGTTCATACCAAGCCTTACGTTCTTTCACTAAATCATATCCCCGCTTAGAGAGGTAATTATTAATCCGGCCTTTGTATTTGCCGAAAGCAGCATGTTTCTTATTTGAATTTTCAGCATCCATGGCAAATTCACGGGCTTCAACAAGCCATGCCATAATCTGCGCTTTCTCTTCTTCTTTCAAGGTAGGAATCATGTCAACCGTAGCTTTATAAGTTACCATTACCACACCATAAGTCATGCCATCTTTCACTGCATCTATCTGCTTGGCATCCAAATAGAGCGAAAGATCGGCCGGGAAAGCGAAATGAGTACGGTAAAGCGCCGCATCCTTTTCAGCTTCGGCAGCTTTAACGGCTTCTTGTTTCGCATCGCCCGTCAGGGTTTCTTTTGCCAGCTTCACTTTGGCATCGCGCGTTTCGTATATGTCATTCAGTTTAAAATAACGGTTGGCTATGATAGTTGTCACTTCACGGGCGGCAACGGTATCTGTCAACTCCAGTTTATCTACAATCTTCTGCGAACGTTTCACAATAGATTCCACGTAAGCCGGATCGCGGCCTTCACGGTCCAAATCCACTGCTCCGGCGGTAATGACTACCGCCATGAGCAACAGAAACATTATACCTGACTTTTGTATCATATCCTGTCTTCTTTCCTCCGTTTATTACATCAACTTTCCTTTAGAAGCCAATGTATCATAATTGTTTCTCAAATCAGACCAGTCAATACAATTTCTAGTGCTGATACCATTAATATATTTCTCAATATTTGTATAGCCGTCACCGGTACAGTCCTTATTAGCATCCGAAGGATCATTAGGATTCAAGCCATTTGCCTTTTCCCATTCATCGGGCATACCGTCACCATCCGTATCCACATACGGAGTGCCTTTGTATTCCGGATATCCCCCCATCTGGCGGATATCGGTGATGATACCCTGTTTATAAGAATCTTTCGGCAAGCGGCGATATTTAAACTGTCCGTCTTCTCCCATTGATTTAGGAGCCAGCCCGGTCAAATCACCGTTAGCATCCTTGGCCATCTTCTTATCATAATAAGGAACGCCTGTTCTCACTTCCTCTACAATACGTTCATCCACAATATCACGGCAAGGAATGTTGGCACCTGCATTTTTCAGTACAAAATCGTATGCATCATGTGCAGAAGTAATGCGGATGTACGGCATTTCAAAAGGACGGTTGCTACGCATATTCTCCGTATATCCATCTGTATTCGGCTGAGTTTCAATCTGGATACCACCTGCCCAGTTGTCCTCTGTAATGGCAGGATAGCCTTCCATAATATTACCATCAGCATAAACACGGCCATACACTTTATGATCCAATTTGCTTCGTCCCGCTTCGGGTTTCAGGATGCGATGCCCCACAGGAGTATCTTTCGGAGTGGCCGGTCCCGGTTTATAATAGTTGTTTATCATATTGAACATAGCGGTATAATCGCCACCGTCCGAAGAGCGATGTACCCAGTTGAACACCACATTGTTTACAAAATTGAAAACACCATTCCAACCGACGGAAGGATTACGTCCCGAATTACTTGCCCACAGGTTACGCATAAATGCACAATTCTCACCACCTAAAGTGCTGCCGAATGCATGATTGTAAGTATCCAGCGCTTTTGCCGAGATAGTATTCTGTATGGTAACATTTACGGTAGGCAGTTTCAGATCTTTTGATTCATATTGTCCTTCGCTGGGGTCGTACATATGGCGATAGAAAGAAATGTTCTCATCCAATCCCCAAGTACAAGAGCAATGGTCAATCATGATATTTCCAATCGGGTTGCCTCCGAAAGAATCGTCACGATGCCATACCTTTGTTTCGCCGCGGCGGAAACGCATATGGCGTACCACTACATCATGCGTATTTACCCAAAAAGACTCTCCGGCAATACATACCCCGTCACCCGGAGCTGTCTGTCCTGCAATAGTGACATATGGAGCCCGGACGATAATGGGAGATTCCAATTTAATAATACCTGAAACATTGAAGACAATGATACGTGCTCCACCTGTCTCACAAGCCTCACGGAAAGAACCGGGACCACGGTCATTCAAATTAGTCACGGTAATCACCTTACCGCCACGACCGCCGAAACTGTACATACCTCCTCCTTCAGCACCGGGGAAAGCAGGAATTCGTGCCTGCGGCAAATCGTATGGACGGGAAGCCCACGAAATATACGGACGACCTTCTCTCGCTTCTTTCTGTACAACAGGCAATGCTTTTGCCCAGGCTTCGTCAGAGCGGCGACGTTCTTCACTCATCATTTTCTGGTAGGCTTGCTTCGCTTCCTCAGTCAACTGGGGATACTGGGCCATTGCCACTGGAGCAATAAAAGTAGCCATACACAGTCCTAAAAACATTTTTCTTTTCATACTTTATTCTTAAAAAATTATATCTGTGCTATAAGTAAGTTGGAATTTATATTCCGTTCTCTTTTTCTTAACAATTATCTTTTTCAAGACGCACTTTTCGGGGATATGTACTCAAAAATGCTTGTATCTGTCATAATAAACTAGCAGATATAAAACTATCGTATTAAATTATTTCCTAGCATCCAATGTGCCTTCTGATTCATAATAATCCAACCATCCTTTTGATTGTTCCAACCACGGATTCATATTCAATACATTAGAGGGCAGACCGGACAGGTAATAGTTTTCCTGCCATGAAATTACTGCTTCCTGACCATTCACATTATCTACCGGAGTTTCTCTATCCTGTAAAACAAAATGCTGGCTCCAGAACTCTCCCAACCTATTCATTTCGGCTTGTAAGTCTGCCGCATTATCCACATCTACAGGCTCAAAATCAGCAATGACAGAAACAAGAGGATCTGCCTTTCCGTCATAATCCTTCACTTGTAAATATTTACCCACACGGGCAGTACCATTTAACGGCTCAATACCCAAGGTAGTACAGGTGGTATTGTTATCACTTGCATCATCATTATACAGCATCCAACGCCATAAATCCCAATAACGCTTACCCTCATAAGCTAATTCCACCTGACGCTCACGCAGACAAGCCTTAATAGCTTCATTCTTATCGGTAATCGTTCCCAAGCCATAATTATTGGATGCAGGAATACCTACACGGGCACGAATTTCACCAATTGTTTTCACTGAATTACTTATATCCCCCGTAGCTGCATAACATTCTGCAAGGTTCAACAACAATTCAGCATAACGATATTCGTATACATCAGTGCCATCCCATTGATATGTGTTTGCACTATTTTCAGCCGGATCGGACATTTTACGTACTATCGCCGGACTGCTGCCTTCATTTTCCGTGTAATAATGCAACTGAGAACCATCTTCTTTCGTTTCACTCCAACGATAATTCCAAACTACGGCATCTGCATCCTGATCATATCCCCATTTCGCTCCGGAGAAAGTAAACGTATAATAGAAACGCGGATCACGATTCTTGAAGAATAAAGAACGGTCGTACCCGTTTATCGCCTCACCGTCATCATTTACAGCTTTGGAACCATCCGCCATCGGGAAAATATCCAACATACCCATAGGAACATGATAACCGGAACCACTGCCACCCATTGTTTTCAAACGGATTGTTTTCTGCCATCCACTATGTTCATCATTTTTAGAGGTAGAGCTAGCCAACAGTTTGACCATAATCACCTCCTTACATTCCTGATTGTCAAACTTGTAGAACATTTCATTCCAGTCTTTGGCGGAATTGCCATACAAACCATAACCTTCGCTGCTCAAGAAAGCCTGTGCTTCTAGAGTAATATCCAACGCATCTTTCCAGCGTTTACTGCCTGTATTATTCCAATCTGCATTAAAGATAGGGCTTGCAAATACCAGCGCCACGCGGCTTCTGTATGCCAATGCAGCTTCCTTGGTCAACCGTCCATACTGGTCACTTCCCCATTCTTTACGAGTGGGAAGCAGATTCGCAGCCTCTTTTAAATCACTCAAGATCTGGTTGACACATGTTTCCACACTTTCACGATTATAATCTTTAGCTCCCTCACGGTCGGCCGCCATAAGCACTTTATTTACCACAGGAACAGCTCCGTATACACGTACCAAATCAAACAACTGCATGGCACGGAAGAAATAAGCCTGTCCTTTCGCTTTTTTTATGGCAGCTTCCGACAAGTCCTGACCATATTTATCAACTCCTTCCAGAATTTCATTGCAACTGCGGATACGGCTATATGGATCATTCTTTATATTCGTAGCCAGATTACTGCCAAAATAAGTTTCACAGTCCGTAGCTTTTTTCAAACTTCTGGAAGCGTCAAATTTCTTCTCGATACCCCATTTCTCCTCCGTATAAGTTGAATAGTCATTCCAGTTACCGGACAAGCCGTATGACTGTGGAGGGGTCATACCCGACTTATAAAAATAGTTATAATACACATTCTGAATATATAAGTCCAAATTAGATTCGATGCCGAAAGTCTTTTCCGGTGAATAACTGTCATACGGATTCATATCCTGCAAGAACTGGTCACTGCAACTGCTAAATGCCAATCCGGCTGCCAATAACACAGTATATAATATGCGCTTTTTCATATCAATGATTCTTTTTAATTTTAGAATGATACATTTACTCCCAACGACCACGTTCTCAATGTAGGATACAATGAAGTTGTTCCACAATACATATTACGATAATGATCGGGATACGGGTTATAGAAATCCCATAGATTATTACCTGTCAGACTTAATTTAGCCGACTGGATCTTTAAAGGTGACAACCATGCCTTAGGCAGCGTATAACCGATACTTAAGTTACGGATATAGCAACGGAACGTACTGATAGACCAAAAATCAGACGGTGCAATTACTGATCCTGATATTCTGTTGTCTAAACCTAAATTAGGATATTTCCCCGTCGTATTATTTCTTTCATCAAACATATCTTCCCAGAATGAGTCCGGTGTCCAAAGCATATCCCCACTGGATGTTGTGATTTTATTGACGTCAATCTGGCGATAACCACCCCATGAAGTGGCAATCATCATATTAAAGCTGATACCTTTCCATTCCGCCCCCAGTTTGGTGGTAAAACCATATGTCTTTCCACTCTTATTCAGTTTGGCATAATCCTGGGTCTTGGCAATACGTCCGTCGGGCCCCGACTGCGTACCATCCTCATTCAATACGCCACCCAAATCCTGATAAGCCAACATACCCGGTTTTAACTGACTGGCATCTTTTACGCCCAAATATTCCGGAGAAGTGCCTGCGGCTTCTGCATTGGCCGATAAATAGTTCCAATAATTCTCAATATCATCACTGTTCCGTAAAATACCATCTCCGGAACTTGTACCTCTCCATACTTTATACCCGTATGTAGGGAATATAGTAGAAGCACCCTCTCTTACAGAATTTTCCTGTATATAACTCGGAGCAGACTGGGGCCATTCTCTTACCCTGTTGCCATTAAATCCAAAATTCACTCCGATATTATATTTCACCTGATCTATTTTATCGCGCCAATTCAAAGAGAATTCACTACCAAAAGCATCAATACGCCCAAAGTTCACTTCTGTCAAAGCACCTCCTGCAAAAATAGGAGTACCTATGATACCACCGATATTCTGATTCAAGATGTCAGAGTTTATATCATAGTACACATCCACAGTCGCACTTAAACGGTTATTGAGGAAACGCAAATCAAAACCAAGATTAAATTTATCGGTATTATCCCAATGCGCATCAGGATTAGGAGTCGCTCCCGGCTTGATACCCGTTTGCAGGATACCACCGTTAGAACCGAATCCATATCCTCTACTAGGATCCAATGAATAGAGTTGCTTCCATCCCCATGCTTTGATATTATCTTTACCGGTACGTCCCCATGAGAAACGTACTTTCATGTATTCAAACCATGACGGCAGCAACTTCTTCATAAATTCTTCTTCCGAAGCTACCCACCCCACGGAAACACCCGGGAAGAAGCCCCAATAATTGGCCGGAGCAAATTTAGTGGAAGCATCGCTACGGAATAGGAATTGGAACAAATACTTATCGGCATAATTATAGCTTACACGACCTAAATAAGACAAAGAACCCTGTTTGTATTTATATGTAATAGAATTACCTGTATCCATCGCTCCCGCACTTGGCGAAGTACCCAAATAACCATCCGGGTCAGGGTTATTAAACAACATCCGCTTGGAATGCATATAAGCCTGCATTTTTTCCACTGCAGCCATGGCGGCAATGCTATGCTTGCCAAACTTTCCTTCATAATTCACATAGAAGTTCAATTGCTCGTTTTTAGCCATCTGGTCTGAATATACCACACGAGTGCTTCCCGTAAATTCTTTTAATTGATAATCGGAAACAGACGGATGATCGCTATAAAAACGATTTCCGGGTGTCAATGCATCGCTTGCTTTCAGATAAGCCAACGTAAATGGCATAAATGCCTGCTCACTATCACTGGCACTACGCTTCAACGCATAGCTTCCCTTGAATGAAAGACCTTTGATAAACGGAACGGCATAAGTGACGGAGAAGTTGGCATCATAACTGAAATTATCATTCGTGGAATAAGAACCGTCATTATTCTCCATAGCAAAATAATTCCATGTACTCATTTTATTGCCCGATGTTGCATTACCCGCACTCGAGTAACTATTCAACAAAGGAGATGTATAATAGGTATTACCATCATCCAATGTTATCTCCCATGGCAAATAATTCGGCATATGAGCAAGAACCAAATAATCACCGGATTCACCGGGCTTAGTTCCCCCATAACCGTTCAAATTGCTTAAACCTTTGGTAAAACTCGATGTGGTTTCCTGCTGGTTACCCGCTATGGTTGCAGAAAATTTCAAATCGGAAGTCAATTTGATATCCACACCTGCACGGAAGTTCCATCTATTATAATCCTGTTTTCCAAGATTCGCCCCCTGAGTATAGTAAGAAGCACCCGCAAAATAAGTAGCTTTCTCGCTACCGCCACTTACATTGACCGAATGGTTCATTGTAAAAGCGCCGGACCAGGCTTCATCCAGCCAATTGTAATTCAAGCCATCCATCTCGGCCAGTTCCGCTTCATTATAAATTTTATTCATCCAGTTTCCATCCGGATCCATACTTATCTTATTATTGGCCAAATTAAAGGAATTGGCAAAACGTCCATAAGCTGCTCCTTTTAAGGTTTTAGGATGTCCCACTGCATCATTAAATCCGAATTTACCTGAATAATTGATTTTGGGAGCTCCTGATTTACCTCGTTTGGTCTTTACAATAATAGCACCTTGCGAAGCACGGGAACCGTAAATGGCAGCACTGGCATCACGAAGGACTGAAATACTTTCAATTTCAGAAGGATCAAGGGCATTGAAAGTTTCTAATGTCGGAAGACCGCTGTTGGCATCTATCTGAATCACATCATCGATTATGACCATCGGATTAGTACTACCACCATCTTTAGAATACGAGAAAGATTGACGAATAGACATAGTTGCCCCTTCACCCGGACGGCTGTCACCACCACTGATACTCAAACCAGGTATCTGTCCCGCTAGCGCAGCACCCAAATTCGACACCGGCAAATCTGAAATTTCCGAAGGAGTAATAACCCCGATAGATCCTGTCACATCTTTTGCTTTCTGAGTACCGTAACCGACTACAACCACTTCGTCCAGCATTTTGGAATCTTCCTTCAGCACCACTCTAAAGTCTTTTCCTTGTTTCGGAGCAATCGTTTGCGGCACATACCCCACAAATGAAATGACAACCTTCTTGCCCGAAGGGACTTGCAAAGCAAATCTTCCGTCAAAATCAGTAATGGTACCGTTTGTAGTTCCTTCCACCACCACACTGGCACCAATCACCGGTTCACCAGTTTCATCAACCACCTGTCCGGTGACAGTTTTAGTCTGTTGCACCGACTGGGATATAGGAAATCCTGTCTCAGCGGATACTCCCTGAACAGAAACTCCTGTCAGAAACAGACTGAGACAGACCACTTGTGTCAAGTTGCCAATCTTGTCCAGCTTCTGAAGAAATGCATTTTCTTTCTTCATAGAATCATTTTTAAAATTAAAATATTATCTTATTTTTCTTGTTGAAATATCTGTTTCAGATAAGCGACATTCGTCCCGAAGTTTTTCTTTACATTCCGGACTTCATCCTTATTCCGTGACCGTTCAATGACCAGCCATCCGCTCCACCCCATCTTATCAAGGGTATGCTTTACGGCATTCATATCCAGACGGGTATTATAAGGAAGAGTAACCCCGTCTGTATCCGTACAATGTATCTGACAAATCCGATCCTTTCCCAATTTTTTCAACTCTTTACAGAGGTCGCGTCCATTTTCCAACGCATTTTGAAAACTATAATAAATCTTTATACCTTTCGAATTAATTTCTTTCAACAGTTTTATATCCTCTCCAGCGTCCAAAGAAGTACGGATACCTATCACTACTCCATCTTTCACTGCCATTTCTCCCACTTCGTGCAAACGGCTTACCAACTCCTGACGTGCATCACCCGCTACTGTCCAGTCCTCTTTTATACCACCTAATGGAAGGAAAGCTACTTGGGCCCCCATCACCTTCATCGTATTCAAACAATCCTGCACTAAAGCTTTATAATTATGATGAGTCAAGAAAGATTGTCCAAAGAATCCGGACATCGCCACAGAAGGAACTTCAATATGTTGTTCCTGTGCTGTTTCTTTAAATAATTTACAGAAATGGGGTTGGTGGAACTTATTATCAAAAGTATCCCGTTTTCCCAAGCCTCCCATGTCCATTTCTATGCCATCACCTCCTAGTTCCTTCATTAATTGAAAAGAACCGATCTTCTGGCGTTTTAGCATCATCCAGTCACACGCAGCTATTTTATAGCGTTGTTTTCCCTCTGAATTCTGTGCTCCCAAAGGCAGTAACATAAACAGGAGCATAATTAAACTGATAATTTTTTTCACATTCATCATAATCTAGTTATTGTTTAGAATTAAGACGAATCACAAAAAAGTATGTAATCACTAAATCTTAATAAAGTCCAAAAATAATTTAGTGAATAAACAAGACAATCCCGCAAACACAATGCTCGCTTGCATCTGTTTACGGGATTCCTGCTTTATAAGATCAAGAAATCAACTTTTACGCCATTCATTCATATATTCCCTCGGAGTCTGATCATATTTTTTACGAAAACATTTACTGAAATAACCGGAATCCTTGAAGCCTACGGCAAAAGCTATTTCTGAAATACTCATATCCGAATTTTTAATCAACTCTATTGATTTATTCAGACGAATTTCTTTCACTAAATCCACCGGAGCAAACCCGGTCAGACTCTTTAACTTCTTAAAGAAAGCCGAGCGACTCAGCCCGATAGTTGATGCTATAGTATCTATATTAAAATCACTATTATCCAAATTCTCTTCTATAACCTGATGAATCTTTTCAATGAACTGCACATCTTTCTTCACTAGGAACTGTTCGTATGTATCCTGTTCCTCCTTATGTTCTTCGGGCTGCTGCCATACACGTTCACGGAACAATTTACGTTCATTCAGCAACTGTTCGATACGTGCCACCAAATAGTCTTTGCTGAAAGGTTTGATGATATAGGCATTCGCTCCCATGCTTATCGCTTTGGTCTTCGCTTCATCATTACCTTTCGCCGTCAGGATAATCACCGGAATATGACTGATTTGGAAATCTTTACGGATGCGTTGCAACATCTCTATTCCATCCATATTCGGCATCATCTGGTCGGTGACTACCATGTCGGGATGATAGAGATGTACTTTCTTCAGCCCCTCCACACCATCATTGGCCATATAAATATTGAATTTATCTTCCAATTGCAACTTCAACATATTACATAAATCCTTATTATCTTCTACAATCAGCACGGTAGGCAAAGACGAATCGACAGGCTGTTCTTTCTCCTCCTCGCTTTCCTTGCCGGCAGAAGCAGAAACAGATTCAGTTTCAGGAACACTCACCGTTTCCCCGCCCATATAAAAATCGACTTCCGACGGTTTGTAATGCTCCTTACCCAGTTGCAATTCAATGGTAAAGACTGCCCCTTTCCCTTCAGGGCTCTCTGCATAGATTTCCCCATGATGCAGACTGATAATTTCCTTAGACAAAGCCAATCCGATGCCCGTTCCCTGATAATAAGCGCCACGTGCATTGTCAGCCTGCGAGAAACGCTCGAAGATTTCGGAAAGCTTGCTTTGGGGAATACCCACACCGCTATCTTCCACCCGTACATAACAATGCTTGTCATCATCCGACACTCCCATCGTGACATAAATATTCCCCCCGGCAGGAGTGAACTTGAACGCATTGGAGATTATGTTGCGGATCACGATGGCCACTTTCTCCTTATCCGCCCATACCATGATATCCTCACCGGCCAGCTGGAACGTGAAGCTGACTTCATTTTCTTCGGCCATCACCCTGAATTCTTTCTCAAAAGAGTCTACCATCTCATTCAGGTTGAACAACGACACATGCAGACGCATTTTTCCGTTCTGTATTTTACGGAAATCCAATATCTGATTGACCAGTTGCAGCATCTGTTTGGTATTCTTTTCCATCAGATCCACGTATTGCATTCCTTTCTGAGATAGTTTTTCTTTCTCTTTCAACTCCTGAATAGGCCCTTGGATCAGAGTCAGCGGAGTACGCAACTCATGCGAGATATTGGTAAAGAACTTGATTTTCAATTCGGACAATTTTTGTTCGATATACACATCATTTTTCACCTTAATCATGAAAAGAGATAATTTTATAGCCACCAGCAATAAGGCTACAGCTATAATCATATAGATAACATACGCCCACCAACTGGCCCACCAAGGCGGCAGAATGACAACGGTCAACTCACGGAAAGATTCCAAACCGGGATTTGCCTCATCCAGTGTCTGTACTCTGAAAAGATACTTGCCGGGAGGAACATTGGTATAGGACGCTATACGGTTCTTCCCGTTATAGTGCCATTCTTTTTCATATCCTTCCAAAATATATTTGTAAGACACACGGTTCTGATTATTATAGTTCAACGCCGCAAACTCTAAAGTAAACATGGACTGGTTATGATTCAATGTAATCCTGTCTGTATAGGTAATGGACCGGTCAATAATAGGATGGTCCGTATAGCTGCGTATGTCCCGGTTTGATATCTGACATCCTACAATAAATGTGTTATAATCAAATCTTTGCGTTTCCAGTTTATCGGGAGAAAAGGTCAAGATACCCTCTTTACACCCCAGCCAAAGTTCCCCGTCCAGCGTTTTCAATGTGGTGCTTTCTTCCATCACAACCGGGGGAAAGCCATCGTATTTGTCATAGTTACGCACCTGGCTTGTCGCCCTGTCAAAACAAGAGAGTCCTTTTTCCGTAGCAAGCCAAAGGAAACCGTTATCATCTTCTATAATAGACATCACCACATCATTATTCAATCCGTCTTCCCAGCCATACGATTTAAATGAAAGCTTATGCGTTTCCTCATCATATCCCGACAATTTGCTCAATCCTCCACCAAACACGCATACCCATATCTGAGAGAACTCGTCTTTATAAAGCGCGTACACATCGCTATCGGCATAATTTACCCGGTTGGCACCACGGTAGGTTTCAAAATCAATCTGCTCCACTGAGGCAAAGTTGTTTTTAAAAGACATCAGCCCGTCCATCGTACCTACCCACATACGCCCGTCATTATCCTCTATCATATTCCTCACTTCCATATAAAGGCCATACGTAGGATAATTCTTGAATCCGTTATATTTATTCTTAAAAGTGACTTCCCCATTTTCCTCACAAAGCAGATTCAATCCTCCGTCCAAAGTACCCACCCAGATACGTTTCTTTTCATCCTGATAAGTGAAATACACATCATTCCCGCTGATTGACGACAAATCAGACAAATTATGCAGATAACGTTTAAAACGGAAACCACCTGCAGTTTTCTCATCAGGAACAGCTTTCACCAATCCGTCGCCTTTGGTAGAGAACCAAAGGTTTCCTTTGTCGTCTTCCATGATGTGATATACATTACCTATATGCTCGTCACCTGTCGAAAAAACATGTTTGGTTACACCGTTCCGGTCCATCCGATAAACACTCTGCCAACGGGTGCCCACCCAGATATCGCCACTTTTTGATTGGAAAAGGGCTCTTACCCCTGTCGCATAATTTTCCTGACCGACTGATTGCGGAGACAACGAAAGCAGATTGAATTGCTTCTTGGGGAAATTCATGCAATACACCCCTTCATCGGCAGAGGAAAGCCACAATACCCCGTCATTATCCAACATCAGATGATAAAACTGCTGATTTGCCCTATCATTAGAAAGTTGTTTCAATTTATTGATATAAACCATCTCCGCATGTTCCCTGTCGAACAACCAGGCCTCTCCTGCCGGAGACAGGAAAAAAAGCCCTCTTTCGCCGGCATCTTCCGAATACAGGGTGGTTATCTTGCCGAACATGGTAAACGGAAACCGTTTTGCAGTATGGTTCAACGGATCATAATAAATCAGCGCCTTCTCATTTTCGTGAAACCATATTTTATCATACTGGTCTATGAATGCATGAGTAACCATAGCGTCATTCATTTCAGTATTTATCTTTTGCAACCTGCGCTCAGCCAAATCATATTCGTATGTGCCTTGTCCGGCCACACTGAGATAGACATAACCTGCCGGAGTAACCAGCAAATTGCTGATCGCACCTTTTATTTCGGAAAGTACATACCGGTTTACCAAACCGGTCCTCACATCGATACTGTAAAAAATACCCGCACGATCTCCGACCCATACCTTCCTGCCATCCTCAAAAAAACTGGTAAAACTATCCTTGTCACCGGAATTAATCTTACTGGTTATAAAATCGGCAGGCCGGGATGCCAATTCCGATCCTTTATGCACGGCGGCTACCTTATAATCAATTCCTATCCAACTGATATATTCCTCCGTCTCACACAGGACATGGTGTTTCAGTGTATAATCATGCTTGTTTATCTCGTTCCGAGAGTCGAACAGAATCTTGATAGTTACCTGCCCTTTTTCATCTACCCCGGCCAATAACAGATTTTTATCTTTAGTCAGCAACAACACATCCCCCTCGGCCGTATTTTGTAATTTTATCACCTGGATATTCTCCGAATAGTTCTTCATGTCATCATAAACAGCATGAAAACATTCGGTCACTTTATTGAAGACATATAACTTACGGTCAATGGTCTTTACCCATATATACCCGTTTTTATCCTCGACTATGCGCTGGATCTTACGTGGCGGCACATCCGAATCGTGCTCCTGTTTATTGAATGTTTTAAACTTCACTCCATCGAAACAACATAAGCCATACCAGGTTCCGAACCAGATAAAGCCATCTCTGTCTTTCAAGGTACAGTTTACCGTATTATTAGGAAGCCCTTGATCTACAGAATAATGTTCCACAATCATATTCACATTATATGACCACAGAGGAAAGCTTGTCAGGCAACAAAGTATAATAAGTATATATTTCTTCATAAGTATTTAGTTTTCTTCAAACCGAGGTCAAAGATAAGAAAAAAATCCGTTGGTACTTAAATTGAAATTAGTTAAATACCAATTATTGGTTAGATTGGAACGAGATAAATCCGCGTTCTATCTATATTACTTCTCCGTACCGAATTCAGTTTGCTGTCTCTCCACCTCCATCAATACTTTTTGCCTTTCCTCTTCTGTCAGCACAACTTTCCCCGCCATTCTTTCTGTTCTAACAGGGCTTCCGGCTAGTCCTGCTCCGGCTGATTGGGCATCCGTCTCCTCCTCCGTATAACAGAAAGGCAGTTCTGACGGAATACTTTCTAATTCTATTTCCGTAGCAACCGGCGCATTCGTTCCTTCAAACTGCACATGGGCCTTCACCTTTATTTTGCCGGGCTTGCGGGTAGAACGGATCAAGACGGGAGCAGAGCCAAACTCCACCGTGCGCGGATTGGCATTGATAGAGGCATCCCCTATAATTCGTCCTTCACCTTCTACAGTAAATACGATATTTTCTTTGGCCAGACGGCGCACATTACCGCTATCATCCGTCACTTCGGCCACCACTACGATAAAATCCGAACCGTCTGCCACCAATTGTTTTCCTTCCGTATCCACATACATACGCAACTTCGTGCTGCGACGTGACGGCATCCGCTTATAAGTGCAAACCACTTTACCGTCTATAATTCCCTCTGCCACCATATTTACTTTCTGCCAGTTTTTTTGCTTATAACTATACTCGCGTGCTTCCCAGAAATCCCATACATCCTTGAATATCACCGGGGCATTAGGCATATGTCCCTGCGCATGAACTACCGGAAGCGTCCAGCTCTCAGTATCGTCATAGACAGAGAGACGAACCGAATCACAATTACTGAACACCACCACATCGGCATCCGAGAAAGGAGACATCTCATGGGCGATAAACACCATAGGGCCACATTCCGCTACAGGATGCTTCAATGTCGCGGCAGACTGGCTGCGAAAAGCATAATAAGCGTATTTAGGCTGCCGGAACGCATCATAAATGCCCCCGAAATACGGATCGGGATGATACCCCCGCTGATGATCAAAAGGATGCCATTGCGCCCCACCGATAAACTGTCCTGTAGTGCGGTACATTTCATCATAACTCTTTGATAATGACAACGCCTGCACCAGCAACGGGCGTTCCCCCCAGCTACGGCTGGCACGGTTATTATTATTATGTGCATACCAGTCATCCACATTCTCGCCAAACTCACGAGTAAAAATACATTGTTCCGGACGGTCTGCCTTCTCATCATCTCCCGGCCATCCGTACACCACATCATAGTTTTCCGCCACTCCTTTCGAATGAACATCGGCTGCCGCTACAGGGCGTCCGGGATAAGGAAACTCCTCCCGTGTAATCCGTAATGCCTCCAGTGCGAAATCGCGCGGATAAGGCGTTTCATTCAAAATAGGCTCCCACATCAGCACACTGGGATGATTGCGGTCCCGGCGTATCATCTCACGGGTATTCCGATGTACCAGCTTTGCGAACTCCGGATTTTTATTCCAATATTGCCATCCCGGAGTAGCCACAATAACAAACAGCCCCATTTCGTCACAAGCATCCATGAATGCCGGATCTTGCGGATAATGAGCTACACGGATAATGGTACATCCTGCATCACGCAAGCGTTTGGCATCCCTCCACTGCTGGCTGTTGGGCAGCGCATTACCCACGTATGCAAAATCCTGATGACGGTTCGCGCCGACCAATTGACCAAAAGGCTTGCCATTCAACCAAAAGCCATCCTTACCTTTAAATTCCGCTTTGCGGATCCCCACACGTGTCACTCCCCCATCCAAAACTTCATGTCCGGCTTTGACACGAGATTGTATCCTATACAAATAAGGCGAATCAGGAGACCATAACTTAGGATTGCGAACTGCAAACTGTTGCCGCACCGTCTTCGATTCCCCTGCTTGCAGTTTCACCTGTTGCGAAATCCGTTTTACGGGAACATCGCCGGCATCCGCCAAAACCGTCTCCACGGCTACGGTACGCGTCCGCTTTCCACTGTTATGTACTTCCGTATCCACATACACTTCCGCTTTTTTCCCGCTTATATTGTCAAAATGCACAAAAACTCCGCCTCCGGCCACCTTATCGGCCTCCAAGGCATCTGTAATAGCTACACTTGATTTTCCTATCATCCACACATCCCGGTAAATTCCTCCATGATAAGCGAAATCCAAGGTATATTGACGTTTTCCCGGAGGAAAATTCTTATCATCACTATTATCCGTCATCACCGCCAGCAAGCAACTGTCTCCGGGCTGTACCCCCTGTTCCGTCAGTTGCACAGTGAAAGGAAGGTATCCTCCCAAGTGCTCTTGTACCCTCTTGCCATTTAAATAAATTACCTGTTTTCCCATAGCTCCCTCAAAATGAAGCGACACCTCTTTTCCTTTCATATCTTGAGGAATCACAAAATGTTTCCGGTACCATGCCACACCCTGATAGTTACGGCAACCGCTTGCCTCGGCAGGCATCAGTTCCACAGTATGCGGAACAGACACTACCTGCCAGGATGTATCATCAAAACGTACGGCTTCCGCGCCTTTTATGTCTCCACGATGAAAGCGCCATCCGGGATTGAAATTATATACTATTCTTCCGCTACCGGATAAAGGGATGAATCCGGCTACAGAAGTTTCCATTTGAGCTTGTGCCAACACAGGCAACAGGCACACAAGTAAAATAAACAGTTTCTTCATAATTATTACACTATCTGGGAAAAGAGACGGACCGGCTGTCCGTTTGTACCCGTTCCCTTTGAAAAAAGGTCTTGTTGTTTTTGAAAAAGATCCAGACATTTAAAAAAAAGGTCCTGATGTTTGGCGTCAAAGACAAGGTTCTTTTAAAAAAACGTCAAGGTCTTTTTATACAAAGAACAGGTCTTTTGAAAGGAATTACAAGGTCTTTTCACCAAGCTTTCCAAGGCTCAGGGCTCAAAGGCTCACTTAGGCGGTATTTAAGCCCAAAACAAGCTTCAAGAAACCTAATAACGCACTGATTTTTAATTAATTACAATAAAAAGAAGGGGACAAGACTATATTCTAAAAAATAAAATGAATAATATAATGAGCCCCAGACATACACGAACGCATCCGACATTTACCGGAAAGAAAAATGTATAAATAAAAGAAACTTCTATTGACATCATCACTTGGTCATTCCGGGCATCGTGAAAAATCCGAATGTGCCCATATCCATTGATCCGGCCATTATGAATAAAACCCGGCAAAAAACAAGCCTGGTCAAAGCAAACACAAATTCTATAAAACGACAGACAAAGTCAAGACAATCCTGAACTTTCCAAAGACCAAAGAATAATATTCAACCCGCACGTTTTGTCCCACCAAACAGACTGTAAAGCAAATACTTACACATCTACCAAGGTTTAAAATACCGCATAAGTGAGCCTTGAGCCTTGTGAGCCCTGGAAACGCATCGGAACGACTCTTTTTCTTTGCAGAAAGACACCCGATTTATTTATTCCAAATTTTAATCCCATTTATGTACTGTGAGTCAACACCAGAATAGGATACTAAATGTTCTTTTGAGGCCGATCCATATCTAGACACAACTTCGTTAGCTGCCCCGGATTGAGCTGCTAGATCTATTGACTTTTTTCTTTTTGTCGTAACACTTTCTCCTAAAAAAGAAGTGTGACACTGCCAATAACCACATTTTAAAGTGCAGGTCCTGAGAAAACCTAAATCAACAGATATGGTAAAGCAGCCCACGCTATAACGTGGGAACTACCATGCCTATTCTTGTTGATTTTGTGTTTAGTTTCTCAAGCTTCGCACTTACAAGAGTAGCATAACGCTTCTTTATTTTCAAATGCATGGAAATGGTTACCCAAATCCGAGTACAGAATTACGGAAAAACATTTGAAAAAGAAGCGGTAAGATAAAAATATCTGTTTGATATTTGCTCTATTGTTTGGTAGGTTAGAAATAATTAATTACCTTTGCACCAACAAATCCCGCTCGCTTCCCGTAAGATTAGCGTACCCAGCGGGACATTTTTATTTATGGGAGTCAGGTATACAAATCGAGCCATAACCACGGAACAACAAATTGATATTCTCAAAGAAAGAGGTTTGCTTATTGATGATGTTGAGCGAGCTGTTAAAGCCCTTGACATCATAAGCTATTTTCGTCTTGCTGGTTATTGGCGACATTTTGAAGCTGACCACACTACGCATCAATTTAGAGAAGGTTGTCGTTTTGCAGATATTATCGACCTGTATTCCTTTGATAAGCAACTTAGGGCTTTGCTCTTTACTGCCATTCAAACGATTGAAGTTGCTGTTCGCACAAAAATAATCAAGCACTTTGCTCTTGAATTTGGAGCATTTTGGTTTATGGACGAAAACTTTGCCACCAATGAGGCTCGTTTTGCTACCAATTTAGCTGTTATCCGTAAAGAGGTGGAACGCTCACACGATGATTTTATTACTGAGCATTTCCGCAAATACAACGAACCAGAGCTGCCTCCTGTATGGAAAACATTGGAGGCTATCTCAATGGGAACACTCTCTAAGCTCTATTCCAATTTTTCAAATGCCACGGCAAAACATGCTGTCGCAAGAGAGTTCGGTTTGAATCATCACAAATTTTTGAGAAGCTGGTTAGAGTGTCTTGCGGTGCTTCGTAATTGTTGTGCTCATCATTCACGACTGTCCAACCATGTCTTTCCAGTAAAAACAAAGATGCCAGAACGTATGCCAAATACATGGATTGCTGATTTCTCATTCCGAGAACAAACTCTTTATCCACAATTATGCTGTGTTGTGTATTGGCTCAACTCCATTGTTCTTGAAAATACATTCATTACCGATTTCAAGCAACTCTTGATAAGCCATCCATCAGTGAAAACTCGCTTGTTGGGCTTCCCTCGTAATTGGGAACAAGAGCCTTTGTGGAGGTAATAATATCTACAATAAAATTATTTCCAAAAAACAATAAGTAACAAACAATATCGGATAAAATATTGTACCTTTGTATTGGCTTAGACATTGAGCCCAAATAGAAGTGAAATATCGGAAACGAATTGCACCGAAAAAAAAGAATAAATCGCTCGTATTGACACCGTAGATGAGTTAATAATAACTAAAAGGGTTAAATATCCACCACTTAGAATATACCCTTAAAGGCTACGACCATATTTCCGGCTTACCACCAGTAAACTATTGATTAACTCTATCACCAAATAGCGGTGTAGGAAGGTATTGTACATCAATATGTCAATTATAGTAATCATCTCCTGACACCTCAATATGGTATTGTCGTCCCATGAAAGCAAAACCTGCGCCCATTTCCACAAGGAATTTCTCTACATGTTTCACCAAACCGATTTCTACATCACGCTCATTGTATTGGTCGGTAAAGGTCAGCATATCGAATATATACGGGTCTTTGAGCATTGATTTCACATCGTTTACTTCGGGAACAGGCAGGGTTTCAGTGAAATTGTTTGCCAACGCACCATGCTTGCCATAGTCATCAAGTTTGATAGCTTCTTGCAGATAGCGTGTATTCCAATGCGATGTAATACTTTGCACCATATACCAATACCGTGCGCGAATATCCTTGACTTGTTGTAAGAGTATCAGGTTATGCGTCCAGCCTAGATGTTTGATAGGAAAGGAAAAATTATATTCGCCTAATTGCGCAATCATTGATTGCGCAATTGAAGAATCAGCACCTTTCACCATCGTAAGTTCTTGATTGTATTCGTTGAAGAACTGTATCATACACTGCATGTTGCGCACAGAAAAACCCTTTATTTCGGAATAATCGTTCTTCAAGTCCACGGACAAGCGTTGCAAGGTTTTCTTGCCCCAACCATCTGCATCTTGACTTTGCCGCAACATACCTCCAATATCCCAATACATTCGGAGCATTTCTTCGTTGGCGGCATAAATCGCTCGTTGTTGGGCAACCAATACCCGCTGCTTGATTTTACGAAGCAGTGCCGCATAACCATTGAAATTATCTGCCAAGTTATCAATTGCTTGTTTATCTGTATTTTTAGTCATAATCTTCTTTGACATTTCCACAAAGTTACGCTTTTTATTCGATTGTACATCAAATTCTTACAATATTATTAGTTATACCCATTATGGACTATTTTCTCATTGAGAAACCTCTTTTCTGCTGTTGGTCATAATGTTATCTTACAACCGGTCTTTTCTTTTAGCATTTCTATAAATTCGACCAAGTTATTTTCTTTTCCCATGATAAGTTGTCATCCAATAAACACAATGTTTCCATGACTTCCTGGATCGATGCAGTCATTTTAAAATCAAGAGAATACCGAGCGAACGGATAAGATACACTGTTTTCAACCTCAAATTATACGGAAAAACCCATACCTTTTTTATACCTTTGCCCCCAAAAGAAAACAACAGACATGGAACTATTCAATAAAATGATTGCCGCAGCCCTGAAGGTTTCCGTACATCAAGTAGACAATACATTATCTCTACTGGACGGGGGAGCTACCATCCCTTTCATAAGCCGATACCGGAAAGAGGCAACCGGAGGACTGGACGAAGTACAAATAGGCGAAATTAAAGACAGAAATGACAAGTTGTGTGAACTGGCCAAGCGAAAAGAAACCATTCTTTCTACCATAGAAGAACAGGGCAAACTGACAGAAGAATTGCGCAAACGCATTGAACAGAGTTGGGATGCCACCGAAGTGGAAGACATATATCTGCCCTATAAGCCGAAACGTAAAACCCGCGCCGAAGCGGCACGGCAAAAAGGACTGGAACCGCTTGCCACCTTACTGTTATTGCAACGCGAAAACCATCTGGACAGCCGTCTCCCCGCTTTTGTGAAAGGAGATGTGAAAGACGAAGAGGATGCGCTGAAAGGCGCGCGCGACATCATAGCCGAACAAGTGAGCGAAGACGAGCGCGCCCGCAACCAACTGCGCAACCAATTTTCCCGACAAGCTGTCATCACCTCCAAAGTGGTGAAAGGCAAAGAGGAAGAAGCCGCCAAATACCGCGATTATTTCGATTTCAGCGAACCTTTGAAACGCTGTTCCTCCCACCGTCTGCTGGCTATCCGCCGGGGAGAGTCGGAAGGCCTGTTGAAAGTAAGTATAAGTCCTGATGACGAAGAGTGCGCCGGACGGCTGGAACAAATGTATGTCCGTGGCAACAATGAATGCAGCCGCCAGGTAGGCGAGGCAGTGCGTGATGCGTACAAGCGGCTTCTGAAGCCTTCCATCGAAACCGAATTTTCAGCCTTGAGCAAGGAGAAAGCCGACGAGGAGGCAATCCGCGTCTTCGCCGGAAACCTGAGACAGCTTCTGCTGGCTCCTCCTTTGGGACAGAAACGGGTCATGGGAGTTGATCCCGGCTACCGTACCGGATGTAAAATAGTCTGTCTGGACGCCCAAGGCTCTTTGCTGCACAATGAAACCATTTATTCGCATCCGCCTAAGAATGAATACTCACAGGCAGCCCGCAGCATCGTGAAATTGGTAGAACAATATCAGATAGAGGCAATCGCCATAGGCAATGGCACCGCCAGCCGTGAGACAGAACAATTCATCACTTCACAACGCTATGACCGTGAATTGCAAGTATTTGTAGTAAGCGAGGACGGAGCATCCATTTACTCGGCCTCGAAAACCGCCCGAGACGAGTTCCCTGAATACGACGTGACCGTGCGTGGAGCCGTATCCATAGGCCGCCGGTTGATGGACCCGCTGGCCGAACTGGTGAAAATAGATGCCAAATCTATCGGAGTGGGACAATACCAGCATGATGTGGACCAGACTTTATTGAAGAAGTCATTGGACCAGACAGTGGAAAGTTGTGTGAACCTGGTAGGTGTGAACCTCAATACCGCCAGCCGCCATCTGCTGACTTATATATCGGGACTAGGTCCTGCCTTGGCTCAAAACATTGTGGATTACCGCACCGAGAACGGGCCTTTCAGTTCACGCAAGGAATTATTGAAAGTACCCCGGATGGGAGCGAAAGCGTTTGAGCAATGCGCAGGGTTCCTGCGTATCCCACAAGCGAAGAATCCGCTGGACAACTCGGCCGTGCATCCCGAAAGCTATCCCATAGTGGAGCAGATAGCCAAAGACCTGAACTGCACCGTAGACGAACTGATAAAAAGCAAAGAACTGCGCAGCCGGATTGATATCAAGAAGTATGTCACCCCGACAGTGGGGCTTCCCACCTTGACAGACATCATGCAGGAATTGGACAAGCCGGGACGCGACCCACGGCAACAAATCCAAGTTTTTGAATTTGACAAGAATGTAAAGACCATAGAGGATTTGACTGAAGGAATGGAACTGCCCGGCATTGTGAACAATATTACCAACTTCGGTTGCTTTGTAGATATAGGAATCAAAGAGAAGGGTCTGGTGCACGTATCACAACTGGCCGACAAATTTGTGAGCGACCCCACCACCGTAGTCAGCATCCATCAGCATGTACGGGTGAAAGTGATGAGCATAGACCTAGAGCGCAAGCGCATCCAGCTCACTATGAAAGGATTGAATCAATAATTGCAACAAGGTAAAAAAGAATATGGAAGAAGATATAGAAACCTGCGGCTGGTTCGTTTTTTATAAGGATCAGCTGCTGATAGAGAAAAAGAACGGAATGTACACCATACCTTTCGGAACAGAGCCTCCCATGCCTGTTCCGGTGGGAAGCACTATCCACACCATCGGAGAGATAGAGGGACGCACTGCCAAGACTTTCTCCGTACATGCCCCGGTGCCCGGCAGCGAAAATGACCGCCACCTGATGATGGATCTCCGGAGTTCATACGACGTATTGCCTTGGGAAGAGTACAATGTGGGTGGAAAAGCCTTCCAGATACTGAATTGGGACAAGAACAGCCGCTATTGCCCCATGTGCGGCGTACCTACCGTACAGATTTCTCCTATTGCTAAAAAATGCCCCCAATGTCGTCAGGAAATTTATCCGCGCATCTCTCCTGCCATCATTGTATTGATACGCCGGGAAGACAGCATACTGCTGGTCCACGCCCGCAACTTCCGGGGAACCTTCAACGGTTTGGTAGCCGGTTTTCTTGAACCGGGCGAAACTTTGGAGGAATGTGTGCACCGCGAGGTACTGGAAGAAACAGGACTCCATATCAAAAACCTGAAATATTTCGGCAGCCAGCCGTGGCCTTATCCCAGCGGAATCATGATAGGCTTCACCGCCGATTATGAAAGCGGAAACATCAAACTACAACAAGAAGAACTGAATGCCGGCGCTTTCTATACCAAAGACAACTTGCCGGAGATACCCAAAAAGCTGAGCCTGGCAAGAAAACTGATTGATGCGTGGCTGGAGGAAAAGGATCATTTATAGAACGAGATGAGTCATGTTCCATCCATAAATACCTATTTATCGCTTGCAGAACTTAAAAATGTACTATCTTTGCAATATGGAATGGTTAAATAGCTTATTTTTTGAACACACGCCTTTACAGGCGGTTGTAATCCTCTCGATTATCATTGCCGTGGGGCTCGGTTTAGGTAAAATCCACCTGTTTGGCATTTCATTGGGAGTTACCTTCGTCTTTTTTGCCGGTATTCTGGCCGGACACCTGGGATTCTCAATCGACCCGAATATGCTGAATTACGCCGAGAGTTTCGGTCTTGTGCTTTTTGTATACGAACTGGGCTTGCAGGTAGGTCCCGGCTTTTTCAGTTCATTCCGTAAAGGCGGCGTACAGCTCAATATGCTGGGCATAGGCGTTATTCTGGCAGGTACGGTCATGACGGTGCTTTTCAGCAAACTGGGAGGCATACCGATGAGCGATATGGTAGGCATCCTTTGTGGAGCCACCACCAATACTCCCGCTTTGGGGGCCGCCCAACAGACATTGAAACAAATGGGGGAACCCGCCAGTGGCGCTGCGTTAAGTTGCGCCGTAACCTATCCGCTGGGAGTGGTAGGTGTTATTCTGGCCATGCTGCTGGTACGCAAATTATTTGTCCGTCCCTCAGATATCGACATTCACGAGCACGAGGACACCAATCAAACGTTCATTGCCACCTTCAAAGTGCACAATCCCGCCATTTTCAATAAAAGCATAAAAGAAGTAGCTTTATTAAGCTATCCTAAATTTGTTATCTCCCGTTTATGGCGGGAAGGTACGGTAAGCATCCCCACTTCCGAAAAAATACTGAAAGAGAATGATCGCCTGCTGGTTATCACCACCGAAAAGGACGCTCCCTCGCTCACGATTCTTTTCGGCGAACAGGAAAACCAGGATTGGAATAAAGAAGACATCGACTGGAATGCCATAGACAGCCAATTGATTTCCAAACATATCGTTATCAGCCGCCCCGAAATAAACGGGAAAAAACTAGGCTCTTTACGTCTGCGCAACAGCTATGGCATCAACATCAGCCGTGTGATGCGCAGCGGGGTACAACTGCTTGCCACACCGGGGCTGATCCTCCAACTGGGCGACCGGCTGACCGTAGTGGGAGAAGCCAAAGCCATAGAGAATGTGGAAAAAGTATTGGGCAATGCGGTTAAAACGTTGAAGGACCCTAATCTTGCCGCCATTTTTATAGGTATTGTACTGGGATTGATACTAGGCTCCATCCCTATCGCCATCCCCGGCATCAGCACTCCCGTTAAATTAGGCCTGGCAGGCGGACCTATCGTAGTAGGAATTCTTATCGGATGCTTTGGCCCCCGTTTCCACCTCATCACTTATACCACCCGGAGTGCCAACCTGATGCTGCGCGGTATCGGGTTATCCCTCTATCTGGCTTGCCTGGGACTGGATGCAGGCGCACATTTCTTCGAGACAGTGATGCGCCCCGAAGGAGCCATCTGGATAGCTGTAGGCTTCGCCATCACCTTTATTCCGGTAGTCATTATGGCATTAGTGGCCCTCCGCATAAGCCACCTCGACTTCGGAAGCACCTGTGGCATGCTGTGTGGAAGCATGGCAAACCCTATGGCATTGAACTATGCCAATGACACGTTACCCGGTGATAATCCGGCAGTGAGTTATGCCACCGTATATCCGCTGTCCATGTTCAGCCGGGTCATTATAGCCCAATTAATACTTATGTTTTTTATATAATTTCCAGCTATGAACGCTTATAATTCTATCACACCGGAAACCATACAGGAAGATATGCGATACCTGCAACTGCTGTCGCATAGTTTCCCCACTATAGCCGATGCCAGTACGGAAATAATCAACCTGGAAGCTATTCTGAACCTGCCTAAAGGTACAGAACATTTCCTTGCCGACCTGCACGGAGAGTACGAGGCATTCCAGCATGTATTGCGGAATGCTTCCGGGGCCATCAAAAGAAAAGTAAATGAAATATTCGGCAATACCCTGCGCGAGAATGAAAAAAAAGAACTATGTACGCTGATTTATTATCCGGAACAAAAACTGGATCTGGTAAAAGCAGTGGAAACGGATTTGGACGACTGGTATGTCATCACGTTGAACCAACTGGTACGTGTATGCCAGAATGTATCCTCCAAATATACCCGTTCCAAAGTGCGGAAGTCGCTTCCCAAAGAATTCTCGTATATCATTCAGGAGTTGTTGCACGAAAACTCAATGGTTCCCAACAAACAGGCGTATATTAATGTCATCATCAGCACCATCATTTCTACCCGCCGCGCCGATGACTTTATCATTGCCCTATGCAACCTCATCCAACGGCTCACCATAGACACACTGCATGTGCTGGGTGATATATTCGACCGTGGCCCTGCCCCCCACCGCATTATGGACATATTATGCGATTATCATAATTTCGACGTACAATGGGGAAACCATGACATTTTATGGATGGGAGCCGCAGCCGGCAACGACTGCTGTATGGCAAACGTGCTACGCCTGGCCATGCGTTATGGCAACCTTGCCGCTCTGGAGGACGGATATGGCATCAACCTTCTGCCCCTGGCCACCTTTGCCATGGAAACATACGCTGATGATCCCTGCACCCTGTTCGGACCGAAAGTAGAGAAAGAAGACTGTACGTACAATGCCAAGACGCTGCGCATGATAGGCCAGATGCACAAAGCAATCAGTGTTATCCAGTTCAAGCTGGAAGCGGAGATTATCAGGCGCCGCCCCGATTTCGAGATGGACGACCGTATGCTGCTACACCGTATAGACTTCGAGCGTAAGACCATCACAATGCCCAATGGAAAAGAATATGAGCTGAAAGACAGTTTTCTTCCTACGGTAGATCCTGCCGATCCTTATAAGCTGACAGACGAAGAACGGGAAATTATGAACAAACTCCATCGTTCATTTGTCAGCAGTGAGAAATTGAAAAAACATATCCGCTGCCTGTTCCGTTACGGATGCATGTACACGGTGAGCAACTCAAATCTGCTGTTCCACGCCTCCATTCCCTTGAATGCCGACGGTACGCTGAAAGATGTGTCCATAGCCGGAAAAACGTACAAGGGAAAAGCCTTGCTGGAAAAAGTAGGGCATTTGATCCGTACCGCCTTCTTTGCTGAGGAAGACAACGAGGACAGACCCTTTGCTGTAGACTATGTATGGTACTTGTGGTGTGGCAAAGACTCCCCTGCTTTCGACAAAGACAAAATGGCTACTTTTGAACGTTACTTCTTAAAAGAGAAAGAGTTGCACAAGGAAGTGAAAGGTCACTATTACAGCCTGCGCAATGAAGAAAAAGTATGTGACATGCTGCTGGACGAGTTCGGCGTGATAGGAACACACCGCCATATCATCAACGGGCATGTACCCGTAAAAACCATCCAAGGTGAGAATCCGATAAAAGCAAACGGCAAGATGATGGTCATAGACGGAGGATTCTCTAAAGCGTATCATTCGGAAACCGGAATTGCCGGATATACACTGGTATACCATTCGCGCGGATTCCAACTGGTACAGCACGAACCGTTCACCTCAATGCAAAAAGCCATTGAAGAAGGGCAGGATATCAAATCGAGCACTCAGATAGTAGAAATGAGCACCCAACGCATGATGGTAAAGGACACTGACAAAGGACGGGAACTGGTGACACAGATCAACGATTTAAAGAAATTGCTGATGGCCTACCGGACAGGACTTATCAAGGAGAAATCCATATAAACAGATTATCCGCAATCATACTACCGGATAATAAATGAAAGTTTATTGCCCTATGATTGCGGATAAAAAAATAAAGCCCGTATCAGACTCACGTCTACCGGGCTTTTGGATTACCGAACAAAAATATCGTTATACAATCTTGTTCATCGCCGAATCGGGGAAAACCACCGTCGGCTTGAACGATTTAGCTTCCTCAAAATCCATCATGGCGTATGACATGATAATCACAATGTCACCCACCTGTACTTTCCGGGCAGCAGCCCCATTCAGACAAATACATCCCGAACCGCGCTCACCCTTAATAATATAAGTTTCAAACCTCTCGCCGTTATTATTATCCACAATGTGCACTTTCTCGCCGGCAATCATGTTGGCGGCATCCATCAAGTCCTCGTCAATCGTAATACTACCCATGTAATTCAAATTGGCTTCCGTTACACGGACACAATGCAGTTTCGACTTTAATACCTCAATCATCATAATTCTAATGGTTAACGATCACTATCCCTTATATTTTATATTATCTATCAAACGTACCTCTCCGCAAAATACCGTAATGCAACCTACTGCATAATCCGTATCTTCCCAATCCGTTATTTTCTGAAGCGTAGTGCCGTCTACTATTTCAAAATATTCCAGACGCAAACCCGGAGCGGCAGCAATCGCATCTTCTACAAACTTCTGAGTCTCAGCGACCGGATGAGATTTTGCAAAAGTACAACTCTTAAATAAAGTCTGCGAAATATTCAGCGCATACTCTCTCTCCACCGCAGAAAGCCGTGCATTGCGGCTGCTCAATGCCAGCCCGTCTTCCTCACGCACAATAGGACAACCTACAATTTCCAGTCCGTTGAACCCTATCTGTTTCACCATTTCACGAATAATAGCCAACTGCTGGAAATCTTTCTCGCCGAAATAAGCACGGGTAGGATTTACAATCATAAACAGCTTGCTCACTATCTGGCATACTCCATTGAAATGTCCCGGACGGAAACGGCCTTCCATCACTGTGTCCAACGGCGCATAGCTGAACTGCCGGGTATCAGGCTCAGGATAAATCTCTTCTACAGACGGAGCAAAAACAAAAGCCGCCCCTACTTTTTCCAACAATTCACAATCGGCATCCAATGTACGCGGATATTTTGCCAAGTCATTTTTGTCGTTAAACTGGGTAGGATTCACAAAATCACTTACCACCACTACATCATTTTCTGCAACAGCACGTTTCACCAACGAAGCGTGTCCGGCATGGAGTGCACCCATCGTAGGTACCAGACCTATTGTCTTTCCCTCACTACGCAGGGCATCCAGCTCTGACTGAAGCTCTTTGATTGTTTGAACTAACTTCATCTTTTTATCTCTTTTGTTTGAGTAGTTTCATTTAAAACGGCTGCAAAGTAAACCATTATTTGGGAGATAACGAAGAAAAAAAAGAATTTTAATTAATGATGAGTAATTAGTAATAAGCGGTTAATACCTTGCAGATATGGCGCAATAAGCCCTCTTCAGCCACCGGCGGGCCACTTGTTCTTTCCCGTTTTTCACCTAATTCCGCAAGACATCGGCCATTAACTTCAAATTGCTAACGACTAATTACCAGCCACTTAACATATCATAAGGAATTATTATTCCTCGTTTCTTGCCACTCTCATCTATTTTTTTTATATCTTTGCAAAATGATTATGAGCAACAAAAAGTTAAGATGAAGGCAAATAAAGTTTTATTTATTACACAAGAGATTACCCCTTACGTTCCCGAATCCGAAATGGCAAACATGGGAAGATTTCTTCCTCAGGCTATTCAGGAAAAAGGCAGAGAAATCAGAACTTTTATGCCAAAATGGGGCAATGTCAATGAACGCAGAAACCAATTACACGAAGTCATCCGCCTGTCCGGCATGAATTTAATCATAGACGATACGGACCATCCGCTGATTATCAAGGTAGCATCTATCCAAGCTGCACGTATGCAGGTTTACTTCATTGACAATGACGACTATTTCCAGCACCGCCAAATGGTAGCTGACGAAAACGGTGTAGAATACAAAGACAATGACGAACGTGCTATTTTTTATGCACGCGGCGTATTGGAAACGGTAAAGAAATTACGCTGGTGTCCGGACATTATCCATTGCCAAGGGTGGATGAGTGCATTTGTACCTCTTTATATCAAGAAGGCTTATCAGGATGAACCGTCATTCAGAGACTCAAAAGTAGTATTTTCGGTATTTGAAGATGATTTCAAATCGGACTGCGAAGGTAATCTGACTGAAAAACTCATGCTGAAAGGCATTGAAAAGAATGATGTGGAAAGCATCGTCAAATCTCCGGCAAATTACGAGGAGCTGTGCAAACTGGCCATTGCCTACTCCGACGGTGTGATACAAAACAGCGAAAAAGTGAACGAGAATGTCATGAAATTCGCCCGTGAATCGGGTGTGCCCGTGCTCGACTATCAGCCTGCCGATACCTATGTAGATGCTTTCAATGAGTTCTATGACAAAGTATGGGAGTTTGAAAAGAAATAACTCACTAAGAATAATAAAGATGAAAATCAAATACTTATGCGCATTGTTGTTGGCTGCACTTATTTATAGTTGCGATGATTCAACAACCGGCATCGGGACTGATCTTATCCCCGGTGGAGATAAGATTCCGGCAAATACAGACAGTTATGAGTTTACCACCAAATCTCTGTTGGCCGACTCCGTTTATGCACGTACCAGTACTGCATATTTAGGACGATATACCGATGAGCAATTTGGAGAATTTACTGCCGACTTTATAGCACAGTTCACCTGTATGGACAACTTCAAATTTGAAGAAGAGCTGACCAAAGTCATCGGAGTAAATATAAGTCTGCAATACGGGTCTTTCTTTGGCGACTCACTGAATGCCATGCGCTTACAGGTTGACACATTGGACAAGGTTATTCCTGAAAAAGAACTAAGCACTTTCTATACCAGTGTGGATCCTAAAGATTATTATAACGAAAAAGGAAAGCCTATCGCTGTAAAAGCCTATTCGGCAGTAGGTCCGTCTACAAGCAAAGATGAAACTACAACCACAAGCAGCGGTGTCAAGCAAAGAACAATTATACAGACTATCAAATTGCCCAATTCATTAGGCGATCACATCTTCAACAAATACAAGGAGAACAAAGAGTATTTCAAGACTCCTGAAAGTTTTATCAAGAATGTATTAAAGGGAGTTTACATTCGCTGTACTCATGGCGACGGAACCATTTTATACATTGACGGTTTAAGCCTGAATCTTAATTTTGAAGCCCTGATAGAAAGTTCTTCCGGCAAGCGGGATTCGTTGGTTTACAAATCCTATTTCTTTGGAGCAACCAAGGAAGTGATACAAGCCAACCACTTCAGTAACGGTAACAGATTGGAAGAGTTAGCCCAAGATCCGGACCATACTTACCTCAAAAGTCCGGCAGGTATTTTTACAGAAGCGACTTTCCCCATTGCAGAGATTTACAATGAACATAAAAGAGATACGCTAAATGGTGTAAATGTATCATTCACACGCTACAACGAGAAAGAGTCCAAATACAAAATGGGCATCCCCCAATATGTATTGATGGTCAGAAAGAAAGATATGTTCTCGTTCTTTGAAGAAAACAAGATTATCGATAACAAGACTTCTTTCTTAAGTTCATATAGCAGCAGTAACAATACATACACCTTTACCAACATCGCTCCCTTAATCACTTACTGCATTGAGGAACGGAAAAAAGGCATAACAGCAGCAGGTGGAGATCCTGAAAAGGAAGAAGACGGAAAAGAATGGGACGCTAAAAATCCGGACTGGAACAGAGTTGTCATCATACCTGTCAAAGCAGTATCCAATTCAAACAATGAAATAGTTGAAATATCCAACAGCTTAGGTATGGAAAGCGCTATGTTAAAAGGTGGAACGAATCCTGAGAATAAGCTGAAAATGCAAATCTTCTACACTACATTTTAAGACTTTTTTATTTAACCAAATAAAGAACAGGCGGCAACTACAGCAATATAGTTTCCGCCTGTTTAATTTACTCCACCGTAATCATACCACACCGGATGATAAATGGAAATTCATGGAACGCAAATATCCCATCAACACTTCACACCATGATTGAGAATGACCATAAAAACAGACTATATAAAATAAGCCGGCAAAATCCTTTTCACGGATCCTGCCGGCTTATTTATGTTTATGGGAATCCTCTATCCCCTAGAAAGGCAAATCATCCTTCTCGTCTGTCGCGGCAAAATCTACCGGTGCAGCGGGAGCAGCATTCATGGGAGGAAACGGAGCATCCGGTGCAACAGGTCCCTGGGCACCCACACGCTCTACTTTCCACGCACGGATACTGTTGAACCAACGACCATTCCACTCGCGGGCATCCACATCAAAAAACACATTCAACTCTTCACCTGCCTGAATATTAAATTGCGCTATCTTATCTGCTCCAAATACGTCAAAACACATTTTTTTAGGATATTGATCATGCGTTTCAATTACGTATTCTTGTACTTTCCATTCATTTCCTGTCTTTGAAACTCCTCCTCTCGGTTCGAGGACTGCTATTACTTTTCCTGCTAATTCCATATTACGTTATTTAAATTCGCCACGAAAGTACACTTTTCCTTGCGAGTAAACTAATTTTTTCGCCATTTTTTGCGCTTGAACCATAATCTTTTCGTAACTTTGGCAGTTAAATGAATATAGAGATATAGAATATAAATATAATAATATAAAACTATGAAGTTCATCGTTTCAAGTACTGGATTATTCAGTCATTTACAAGCTATTAGCCGAGTAATCAACTCCAAAAATTCGTTACCTATTCTTGATTGTTTCTTAATGGAACTGACTGACGGAACGTTGTCGCTCACTGCCTCTGACAGCGAAACGACCCTGTCCACTTCTTTGGAAGTAAATGAAAGTGACGGTGACGGACGCTTTGCCGTTTCTTCAAAAACCATACTCGAAGCCCTGAAAGAAATACCCGAACAACCACTGACTTTCCTGGTAAATACAGAGAATCTGGAAATCACCGTACAATATCAGAATGGTAAATACAGCCTGATGGGACAAAATGCCGACGAATATCCGCAGGCTCCCGCATTAGGCGCAAATGCGGTACACGTAACAATGGGCGCTCCGGTGATGCTGGCAGGTATCAACCGTTCTTTGTTCGCTACTGCCGATGACGAGTTACGTCCGGTAATGAATGGTATTTATTTTGATATCACTACCGAAGACATCACTTTCGTAGCCTCAGACGGGCACAAATTAGTACGCAATAAAACATTTGTGGCACACGGCGATGAAAAAGCCGCTTTCATTCTGCCCAAGAAACCGGCAACCCTGCTGAAGAACCTGTTGCCGAAAGAACAAGGAGATGTGCAAATTGATTTTGACGACCGTAACGCTACGTTTACATTAGAAAACTACAGCATGATATGCCGTCTTATCGAAGGACGCTATCCCAATTATAATTCAGTAATTCCGCAGGATAATCCGCACAAGGCCACCATTGACCGCATGATGCTGATCAGTGCGCTCCGCCGTGTATCTGTATTCTCATCACAAGCAAGCAGTTTGATAAAACTCCGCCTCAGTGAAAATCAGATCCAGATCTCCGCACAAGACATAGATTTCTCCACCTCAGCAGAAGAAACACTGACTTGCCAATATACAGGAAGCCCCATGAGCATCGGCTTTAAATCAACATTCCTGATCGATATTTTAAACAATATCTCGGCACAGGAAATACTTTTCGAACTGGCTGATCCTTCACGTGCGGGTGTTATTGTTCCTGTAGAACAGGAAGAAAAAGAAGACCTGCTGATGCTGCTGATGCCTATGATGCTGAACGACTAAAAACGACACGCCACCATGTGGCGGAAAAACAATATATAATACAAGCTGAAAATGAAATTGAACTTGAAGAATCCTATTGTTTTTTTCGATTTGGAAACAACGGGAACAAATATAAACACAGACAGAATAGTGGAAATATGCTATCTGAAGGTGTATCCAAACGGCAACGAAGAAACGAAGACCATGCGTATCAATCCGGAAATGCATATTCCCGAACAATCTTCTGCCATCCACGGTATTTATGACGCAGATGTGGCGGACTGCCCTACTTTCAAGGAAGTGGCAAAAGAGATAGCCCGGGACATTGAGGGATGTGACCTTGCCGGTTTCAATTCCAATCGTTTCGACATTCCGGTTTTGGCCGAGGAGTTCCTGCGCGCAGGAGTAGACATTGACATGATGAAACGAAAATTCATTGACGTGCAGGTGATTTATCACAAACTGGAACAGCGCACCCTGTCTGCCGCCTATAAATTCTATTGCGGAAAGAATCTGGAAGATGCCCATACAGCCGAAGCCGACACACGTGCCACATACGAAGTACTGAAATCCCAATTGGACCGCTATCCGGAAGAATTGCAAAACGATATGGCATTTCTAGCCGAATATTCAAGTTTCAACAAGAACGTAGATTTCGCCGGACGCATTGTTTATGATGACAAAGGCGTGGAAGTCTTTAATTTTGGGAAATACAAAGGAATGTCGGTCAGCGAAGTATTACAAAAAGATCCGGGCTACTACAGCTGGATACTGAACGGTGACTTTACGCTGAACACGAAAAACGTACTGACAAAAATCAGACTACGTGAATCAGGAATGATGAAATGAGTATGAAAGGAAAAAAAATCGTACTAGGTATAACCGGAAGTATAGCCGCCTATAAAGCGGCTATACTCATTCGCGGACTTATTAAGAAGGGAGCGGAAGTACAAGTCGTGATTACCCCCGCAGGCAAAGAATTCATCACACCTATCACTTTGTCTGCATTAACAAGCAAACCTGTTATCAGCGAGTTTTTTGCCCAGCGTGACGGGACATGGAACAGCCACGTTGATTTGGGACTATGGGCGGATGCCATGATTATCGCTCCGGCTACCGCATCCACTATTGGTAAAATGGCCAACGGAATAGCGGACAATATGCTGATCACGACTTATCTGTCAATGAAAGCTCCCGTATTCGTAGCTCCGGCAATGGATCTGGATATGTTCGCACACCCTTCCACCCGGAAGAATCTGGACACGCTCCGTTCTTACGGAAATCATATTATAGAACCGGCAGAAGGGGAACTGGCAAGCCATCTGGTAGGAAAAGGCAGAATGGAAGAACCGGAAAAAATAGTGGAAATTCTGGAAGCTTTCTTTGCCAAACAACAAGACATGGCCGGAAAGAAAGTAGTCATTACCGCCGGTCCAACCTACGAGAAAATAGATCCGGTACGCTTTATCGGCAATTATTCTTCAGGAAAAATGGGATTCGCACTTGCCGAGGAATGCGCTTCACGTGGAGCGGAAGTATCGCTAATCAGCGGACCGGTAACGATTCAGGCCCATCACCCTAACATCCGCCGCATAGATGTGGAAAGTGCCGGAGAAATGTACGAAGCCGCCATCCGCGAGTTTCCTACAGCTTCGGCCGGCATCCTGTGTGCGGCAGTGGCCGACTTTACCCCGGAAACCGTAGCCGGTCATAAAATCAAAAGAGAGAAAGATAATTTAACACTGCAACTGAAACCCACACAAGACATTGCCGCCGCACTGGGAAACCGGAAAAAAGACGGACAGACATTAGTGGGATTTGCCTTGGAAACAAATGATGAAACAAAAAATGCACAAAGAAAACTGGAACGTAAGAACCTTGATTTCATTGTACTGAACTCATTGAACGACCAAGGAGCCGGGTTTCGTTGTGACACCAACAAAATAACGATTATAGACCGTCAGGGAGCAACTCCTTATCCGCTGAAAAGCAAACAGGAAGTAGCAAGGGATATTATTGACAGACTGGTAAATAATAAATAATTTCTTAATTTGCCACGTTACCAATGTGCTAATGCGCTAATTACCATGCGGAATACAACAGCGCAGCAAATTAGCAAATTGACAAATCAGCAAATTATTAAAAAGGAGCAAGAATATGCTGCAATCTATCTATATACAGAATTATGCATTGATTGATACATTGGATATCAGTTTCACCCCCGGCTTCTCTGTCATCACCGGAGAGACCGGCGCCGGTAAATCGATTATTCTAGGCGCTATCGGCTTGTTACTGGGACAACGGGCCGATATCAAAGCGATCAAGAAAGGCGCCAATAAATGTATTGTAGAAGCACGTTTCAACATCTCCGCCTATCAGATGGAGCCTTTCTTTACCCAAAGAGATTTGGAATATGATCCGGATGAATGTATTATCCGCCGCGAGTTATATGCATCAGGTAAAAGCCGCGCATTCATAAACGATACTCCGGCCTCATTGGCGCAGATGAAGGAACTGGGCGAGAAACTGATAGATGTACATAGCCAGCATCAAAACCTGTTGCTCAACAGTGAGGGATTCCAATTGAATGTATTGGATATCCTGGCACAAGATGACAACGAACTTTCAGCATACAAGGATATTTATACCGAGTACAGAAACGTATGCAAACAGCTGGCCGACTTCATAACGCAAGCCGAGCAAAGCCGGAAGGATGAAGATTACATCCGGTTCCAACTGGAACAGCTGGATGATGCAAACCTTCAGGAAGGAGAACAAACCGAACTGGAACAGGAAGCCGAAACCTTGAATCATGCCGAAGAGATAAAAGCGGGTTTGTACAAAGTGGACCAAATAATGGCTTCGGAAGATGCCAGCCTGTTATCCGCTACCAAAGAATGTATGCAAACCCTGCATAACATAGCGAGAGTGTACACACGTGCCCAGGAATGGATAGGGCGTTTAGACAGTTGTTACATAGAACTGAAAGATCTGTCGCATGAAATAGCAGGCGCACAGGAGGAAGTGGAGTTCAACCCCACCCGTCTGGATTATGTAAATGAACGCCTGAACTTAATCTACTCTTTGCAACAGAAGCATCACGTACAAACAATAGAGGAATTGATAGCCGTGCAAACCGACTATCATGAGAAGCTGAACGCCATCACTTCTTTTGATGACCGTATAGCAGAACTTACCGCCCAAAAAGAAACGCTATATGACAAAGTGATAAAGCAAGCTGCTGTGTTGACAAAACTCCGTTCCCAATCGGGCAAGCACATTGAAAGACAGATGCAAAGCCTGCTGGTTCCTCTCGGTATGCCCAATGTGCGCTTTGTGGTGGAACTGAATCCGCGCAAGGAACCGGACAGTAAAGGGATGGACAGTGTGACATTCCTGTTTTCGGCCAACAAGAATGGAACATTACAAAATGTAGCTTCCGTAGCATCGGGTGGTGAGATTGCCCGTGTCATGCTTTCGCTGAAAGCCATGATAGCCGGAGCTGTGAAACTGCCTACTATCATCTTTGATGAAATAGACACCGGAGTTTCCGGTTCCATCGCCGAGAAAATGGCGCTCATCATGCAGGAGATGGGAAAACAAAACCGTCAGGTCATCAGCATCACCCACCTGCCCCAGATTGCAGCACGCGGCATCACTCATTATAAAGTATATAAGGAAGATACGGAAACAGGCACCAACAGCCACATCCGCCGCCTGACTGATGAAGAAAGAGTAAAAGAAATTGCCAATATGCTAAGTGGGGCTACCTTGACAGAGGCAGCCCTGAACAATGCAAAGGCGCTGATAAGTGGCTAGTGCCAATTACCACTAACCACCTGTCACTAACCATTAACCACTTATTAAATATGTTAGAAAAGAATGAAATGATTTTCGGTGTACGCGCTGTTATTGAAGCCATACAAGCCGGAAGAGAGATAGATAAAGTATTGGTGAAGAAAGATATACAGAGCGAACTGTCCAAAGAACTGTTTACCTGCTTGAAAAATACCCTCATCCCTGTTCAGCGTGTACCCGTGGAGCGTATTAACCGTATTACCCGGAAAAACCATCAGGGAGTTGTAGCATTCATCTCCTCTGTCACCTACCAGAAAACAGAAGATCTGGTACCTTTCCTGTTTGAAGAAGGAAAAACACCCCTATTCGTCATGCTGGATGGAATTACCGATGTACGTAACTTCGGAGCCATTGCCCGTACCTGCGAATGTGCCGGTGCAGATGCCATTATTATTCCCTCGAAAAACAGTGTCAGTGTCAATGCCGACGCAATGAAAACATCAGCAGGAGCTCTGCACACTCTTCCCGTATGCCGCGAACAAAATCTGACTAATACCATCAAGTATCTGAAAGACTGCGGATTCAAGATTGTAGCAGCCACGGAAAAAGGTGATTATGATTACACCAAAGCAAACTATAAAGATCCTGTATGTATCATTATGGGAGCCGAGGACACAGGTGTTCCCTACGAACACCTTTCCCTGTGCGATGAATGGATCAAAATACCGTTAATGGGTAAAATAGAATCATTGAACGTATCGGTTGCCGCAGGTATTCTGATTTATGAAGCTGTAAAGCAACGCGGCTTCACAGAAGACAAAACGGCATCCGCTTTATAAATACCGTATCATCGTTAACAAACAACTAACTATATCATGAAGAAAGTACTTTTGATACTGGCATGCGGCATAGCCGCCCAGCTAAGCTATGCACAAGCAACCCCAAAGTGGGCCGGCAAAGCTAAAAAAGCCGTTTTTTCCATCGTTACATACGATAAAGATAACAAAATCAAGAATACAGGAAATGGATTCTATATCAATGAAAATGGAACGGCATTATCCGATTATACCCTGTTTGAAGGAGCCGAACGTGCAGTAATCATTAATGCGGACAGTAAAGAATTGCCTGTATTGCGTATCTTGGGAGCCAACTCCATGTATGACATCGTAAAATTTAATACTGAAACCGATAAAAAGACCATAGCATTAAAATCGGCATCACAGCCGGCATCGGTAGGTGAAACAGTCTATCTGCTACCCTACTCGACTCAAAAAGCGGCAACCTGCCAGACAGGGACCGTCACCAAAGTAGACACCATCGGCGACAAGGCATATTACTATACACTGGCAATGACAACCAACGAAAAAACAGTAAGTTGCCCTATTATGAATGCCAATGGAGAAGTATTAGGTTTAATCCAAAAAAACGCATCGGATGAAGCCAAGGAAAGTTATGCCATCGGAGCTACATACGGTGCCTCGCTGAGCATCACCGCCCTTTCTTTGAACGATATGTCACTGAATAAAATCGGCATCAAAAAAGGACTGCCCGAAACAGAAGACCAAGCACTGGTGTACCTGTTCATGGCATCTTCACAACAAAATCAGGACGAATATATCACCACATTAAACGATTTCCTGGAACAATATCCCAACAGCGCGGACGGATATATACGCCGTGCCACTACTTATATGGGATTTAATGATGATGAACACAACGCTTTGGCAGATGCCGACCTGAAGAAAGCACTGGAAGTGACAGCCAACAAGAGTGAAACGCAATATAATATCGCTAAATTAATTTATTCGTACACCATCTCTTTAGGTGACAAGAAACCATACGGTGACTGGAGTTACGACAAAGCTCTCTCCATTATTCATGATGCCATGCAGGCCGACAACCAACCCATTTACACACAATTGGAGGGAGACATTCTGTTTGCTATGAAAAAATATCCTGAGGCATACGCCGCTTATGAAAAAGTGAACCAGTCTTCCATAGCCTCTGCCGCTACATTTTACTCGGCAGCCAAAACCAAACAACTGATTGAAGGAACAGATATGAACGAGGTTATTGCCTTGATGGATAGTGCTGTGGCACGTTTCACCAAGCCTTATACATCGGAAGCGGCTCCTTATTTCTATGAACGGGCAGAGATAAAAGCCCAGACAGGCAAATACCGTGAAGCGGTAATAGATTATGATACTTTTTATGATGCCATCGGTGGACGCGTTACAGCCGCCTTTTATCTGCAACGCGAACAGGCGGAAATACAATGTAAAATGTATCAGCAAGCTATCAACGACATTAATAAAGCAGTAGAAATGACTCCTGAGGATGTAGCCATGTGGGTGGAAAAAGGTTCGGTGCATCTACGTGTAGGGCAACATAACGAAGCAATAGAAGCATTGGAAAAGGCTATCTCTTTAGACCCGAAAGCCGCAGCCGCATATCGTATGCTGGGATACTGCCAGATACAATTAAAGAAAAACAAAGAAGCCTGTGCAAATTTTGCCAAAGCAAAAGAACTGGGCGATGAAGTGGTAGACGGACTGATACAGAAGTATTGCAAATAATACCGGGAAGCTCCATCTGAAATCCGCGAATCTTGCTACATGATTTCTGAAATCTTGTTGCATGATTCGCGGATTTTTGCTACAAGATTTCAGGAAACATTCCCTGTCATTCATGAAAAAGCAGGAAAGAAAAAAATTCTACTTATCTTCCAACTGCCGTATAATCAGTACCCGTTTCGTATCTTCCGTCACCCGGAAACGGTCATCGCTACGCTCTCCTACCAGCCATACAATCCGGTCTGCTGAGCAAACCACATACTGATTTTCTTTCTGGAAAAGAGAAAACTTACGATCTGTCAGATAATCGCTGACCTTCTTTTTCCCTTTCATTCCGAAAGGAACAAACTTATCCCCCTGCCGCCATTTACGCACCGTGAGAGGTAGTACCACCTTATCCGCATCCAAACAGGCCGTATTCTTATTCCTGGGGATGACAAAGTCCGGCATTATTTCCTGCGTTTCCATTGCAAGCCGGAATGGGGGCACATTTTCCTCCACTTCCTCATCCGCCGGCTTCCTCCTGCGAATAATCAGCTCCGTCCTGTCGCGCAACACCTCCCATCCGGCAGAAACGAATCTTTTTCCCGACTGGGCAGACAAACTGCGGAATACATCTCCTATCTGAACGGAATTGAAACCTAACGGATGAAGAATCTCAAACAGCAAAGCCGCCGGAGCACTCTCTTCCATCAAACGAGAAATAAGAATATGGCCGGACTTTTCCATCACCCTTTCTTTCCCCGCCTCTATTTCCTTATTATATATAAGAGAAACATCAGTCAGACGTCTGGATGTTTCAGCTATACTTTCACTGACAGAAGGATTCAGCTCACGCAACATCGGAAGAATATTCAGACGGATTTTATTACGCATATATTCATCTTGCAGATTGGTACTGTCTGTAACATAACCTTGACGCAAACAACGCAAATAATCCAAAATATCCTGACGGCTCACCTCCAACAAAGGCCGTACAATGCAGCCGTTATGCGGACTGATACCTTTCAAGCCATTGATTCCCGCGCCACGTATCAAATTCAATAAAAAAGTTTCCACACTATCGTCCCGATGATGGGCTACGGCAATAACAGCCATCCCCCTCTCCTTACGCAGTTGTTCGAACCAATCATAGCGCATTTCGCGAGCTGCCATCTCAACAGAAACATGATGCCTTGAAGCATAAGTGACTGTATCAAAATGAGTAACATGCAAAGTCACTCCCAGCCCTTTACACAACTCATTGACAAACCTTTCATCTCTATCGGACTCCTCACCACGAAGATGGAAGTTACAATGGGCAGCCTCACAATGATACCCTAAAACAAGCAAGACACGCAACAAAGCTACCGAATCTGCTCCGCCACTCAATGCCACTAACACCTTATCATGCAAAGTGAAAAGTTGTTTTTCCTCTATATACTTCTGAATATTCCAATGAAACATGACACAAAGATAAGGGTTCTGCAAGACAAAAACAAAGTGCCTGTTCTTTATTTAAAAACAATCTAAATAGTTTGCATACTTCTAAGTAATAACTTATCTTTGCGAAAAATTTAAAACAAGATGCGTTTATCCGAATTAAGAACAGGAGAAAAAGGCGTAATAGTCAAGGTTTTAGGTCACGGTGGTTTCCGCAAGCGAATCGTTGAAATGGGTTTTATTAAAGGAAAAACCGTAGAGGTAATCTTGAACGCCCCTTTGAAAGACCCTATAAAATACAGACTACTAGGTTACGAGATCTCTCTCCGAAGACAAGAGGCAGATATGATTGAGGTGGTAAGCGAGCAGGAAGCACGCACGATGCAAAACCCTTACCATGGTTCCATAACAGAAGATGTACCCGTGTCCGAATCAGAACTGGTGGCACTGGCAAAAGGCAAACGCCGTACAATCAATGTAGCCTTAGTAGGTAATCCTAATTGTGGAAAGACTTCGCTATTCAATATTGCATCCGGCGCCCATGAACATGTAGGAAACTACAGTGGTGTGACAGTAGATGCCAAAGAAGGTTTTTTCGACTTCCAAGGTTATCATTTCCGTATTGTAGATTTACCCGGAACCTATTCTCTTTCAGCCTATACTCCGGAAGAACTTTATGTACGCAAACATATCATTGAAGAAACTCCGGATGTAATCATCAATGTGGCAGACTCTTCCAACCTGGAACGTAATTTCTATCTTACCACCCAATTGATTGACATGAATGTGCGTATGGTCATCGCACTGAATATGTATGACGAACTGGAAAGCAGCGGCAACAAACTGGATTACATCAAGTTAAGCCAATTGATCGGAGTGCCTATGATACCTACTGTCTGCCGGCGGGGTGAAGGCATAGACCAACTGTTTCATGTTATCATCGGTATTTACGAAGGCGGGGATTTCCTGTCACAAAAGGGCGAAATACGTTCTGAAATTCTGGAAGATCTGAGAGACTGGCACAAAACCTATGTACCCGACCACGAATTCGGAAGTCACAAAGAAGAGGAAGATGCCCGCCCACGCGGATATATGCGCCATATTCACATTAACCACGGTCCTGAACTGGAGCGCAGTATCGAAGAAGTAAAAAAAGCAATCAGTCAAAACGAAGACATACGCCATAAATACTCCACCCGCTTCCTATCTATCAAATTACTGGAAAACGATAAGGAAATAGAAAATTTCATCTCTACACTGCCTAATGGCAAAGAAATCATAGCGATACGCAACAAGGAAACCTTACGTATCCGTAAAGTGATGAACGAAGACAGCGAGCAAGCTATTACGGATGCTAAATATGGTTTTATTACCGGAGCTTTGAAGGAAACATTCACCGACAATCATTTGGAAAAAGAACAAACAACCCGCGTGATAGACAGTATTGTGACACATCGCATTTGGGGATATCCTATTTTTTTCCTGTTCCTTTACATCATGTTTGAGGGAACCTTTGTTTTGGGTGACTACCCTATGCAAGGTATTGAATGGCTAGTAGACCAGTTGGGCAACCTGATACGGAACAATATGGCTGAAGGTCCTTTGAAAGACTTACTGATAGATGGTATTATCGGTGGAGTGGGCGGTGTTATCGTTTTCCTGCCGAATATCCTCATATTATACTTTTTTATTTCTATATTGGAAGATTCGGGGTATATGGCACGCGCTGCATTTATCATGGATAAAATAATGCACCGGATGGGACTGCATGGCAAGTCCTTTATTCCACTGATTATGGGATTCGGCTGTAATGTACCTGCCATAATGGCAACACGTACTATAGAAGACCGAAAGTCCAGACTAATCACCATGTTGGTGAATCCTTTAATGTCCTGTAGTGCTCGTCTTCCCATATATTTAGTTATGATAGGTGCTTTTTTCCCTAACTGCGCCAGCTTTATGCTACTTTGCATCTACACAGCAGGCATTTTATTGGCAGTAATAATGGCCCGTATTTTCAGTAAATTTCTGGTGAAAGGAGAAGATTCTCCATTTGTGATGGAACTCCCCCCCTATCGTATGCCTACCTCTAAAAGTATCATGCGCCATACATGGGAAAAAGGAGCACAATATCTGAAAAAGATGGGAGGCATTATCATGATTGCCTCAATTATTATCTGGTTTCTAGGGTATTATCCACAACATGATGCTTACGAAAACGTGGCTGAGCAACAAGAAAATTCATATATCGGACAAATAGGCAAAGCCATAGAGCCTGTTATCAAACCGCTAGGATTTGACTGGAAGTTAGGAATCGGACTTATTTCAGGTGTGGGTGCTAAAGAACTGGTAGTAAGCACACTAGGAGTATTATACACAAATGAAGGAGATGTGGAAAATGTGAATCTTTCTAACCGCATCCCCATTACTCCACTGGTTGCATTAGCTTACATGCTGTTTGTATTGATTTACTTCCCCTGTATTGCCACTTTCGCAGCAATCAAGCAAGAATCCGGCAGTTGGAAATGGGCCATATTCACAGCAGGATACACCACTGGATTGGCTTGGCTTGTTGCATTTACTGTATTTCAAATAGGAAGTCTTATCGTTTAATAAACCTAAAATTATTTGTTTATCAAGCATGGAGTTACAACAAATTATAGTTATTGCAATTGTATGCCTCTGCACCATATGGATAAGCATACGTATCTTTCAGTATTTCAAGCGCATAAAGAACAATAGCAATCCGTGTGAATGCTGTAGTTCGGACTGCGCCATGAAGTCTATGCAGAACAAGCCAAAGTACGGTTGCGAAAAAAATGCAGAAAAAGTGAGAAAAAAATAGCAGAATATTTGCAGATTAAAAAAAATGTCGTACCTTTGCAACCGCAATCGAGAAACAAAGATTGCTAACGACAAGGTTCCTTGGATGAGTGGCTTAGTCAGCGGTCTGCAAAACCGTGTACGGCGGTTCGAATCCGCCAGGAACCTCCAAAAGCGAAAATGGATTAGAATGAAAATTTCTAATCCATTTTCGCTTTTCAGCTACTTACGTCCTCTATGGTAGAAGTAGAGAAGGGTGGGCTTTCCACCCCCGCGACTCCACTGGAGATGTTGAGGCTTTATAGCTCCCTCTATAAATTATATTACAGACATCCATCTGCATGCGAAATCAAACAACAAACCGTTTTCACCCCGTATGACGAATGTGAATATTTTATGGACGGGTGCGATATAATGTTAGATCAACTTTATTCTTATCCCCTGGGATTAAAATGCATTATATGCCATGAGCAAAGGAATTATAGTTGTAGAAGGTGCAGAAGAGGAACATTACAACTTATTAGGCAAAGACAGACTTCATCCTATCATCAACGTATACCCTGAAGAAAATGACATTTATAATAAACTAGATAGTTTATTAGCTAACCCAAATTTCTCAATTATCCGCCGACAGCATTGAATATATCAAAAAATACCATTGCCCAATAAGGTGGCTAAAGAATGTTTGGATTTTTGGGAGAAAAATTAATTCCATCCATTAGCACTTCACTATCAGCATCTTATTACTTCCATCAAAAAAAATATATCTAAAAAAAGAGCAAAATGTTTGCATAATTCAATTTATCCCCTTATCTTTGCACCGCGTTTGAGAGATAACGCTTCTGAAAAGAAGGAAGTTTGGGTGAGTGGCTGAAACCACCAGTTTGCTAAACTGACGTACGGGTAACCGTACCGGGGGTTCGAATCCCCCAGCTTCCGCAAGCGGGTCATAAAAGTAGTTTATGACCCGCTTTTATTTTTCAACGATTTGAGATCAAGGCTTTCGGAAGCCCTAAAAAGACGGCTCAAAATACTTCATTAAAACTTCAGGGAAGATAACCAGTAGTAACTTATGTAGATTGCGATCAGAATCGCATTGGGTTGTTTTTTTAATCCAACCGCACTGATAGCTTACTTTCGCGTATTAACATAACATACCCACAGTTTTTTCGGACTGACCATTAAATTCCTATTTTATAGTAACAGCACAAAAAAAATCATTTTTTATTTTGCAGATTAAAAACAAACTTTTAACTTTGCAGCGTCTTAGAAAAAGAGTTAAGAGCAACTGATGGCGGTATCGTCTAGTGGCCTAGGACGCGGCCCTCTCACGGCTGAAACTCGGGTTCGATTCCCGGTTCCGCTACCTTTAGAAGCTAATTGGTTTATTGTCACCAATTAGCTTTATTTTTTTATAAAACTAAAATAAAAAGAGTACTTATCATTTTTTCATTTATTGACTACTTTATACTTAAAAATGCACAAGTATTCGCATTATACCGGGTCAACGTAACAATCTGAGGGATTTTATATTTAAGCATATAATTTAGCAAGTCTATATAAGAAAAAAGCTCTATCTCTTACTCCTCTGAACTGTGCTCTAAATGCTTTGATTTTAGCATAGAATGACTCAGCTTCGGCATTGGTTGCCCTCCTTTCAAAAAAATTGATTATATCCAGATAATGTGTTTGTATAGAACGTGCGACCCTTCCAAAGGTGAGGAACCCTGATTTATCTACTTCATCATACCACCTTGCCAGCCTTGTCAAAGCAATATCCTTAAACTTACACTGATGATAGATTAAGCCTAACCGCATAGACAGATAATATCCTTTCTTTATATCGGGATATTCCTTGAAAAGAATTTCAGCCCGTATTCTTTGAGACTGAGTCCATAAGGATTCCTTCTTGTAAAGCAGATAAATACTTCTCGCTAACAACTGCTTTCTTATATCTCCATTAGCGAAAACAGGTGCATGATACATCTTTCCACAGGCCTTTGCATAAGCAAGCTGAGTGGACTCTTCATCCAAAGCCTCCCAGCGAGCTTTTACACGCATCTCCTGCACCGCTTCATAAGCTAACTTCTGTACGTGAAAGCGATCGGTAACACGTTTGGCCGCAGGAAAGCAGATGCGTGCAATCTGCTCCATGTTAGGAGCCATATCCAAAGTAATCTCGCGCACTTGGTAACGGCGGCGACGGGATAGCTTAAGCAGGACAGAAGTGACCGTATGAACGTCCGTACCTTTAATGATAGCAATCATACTACCTTTACCACCGTGAGCTTCTTTATTGGTCAGGACAGTATAGAGTTCCCCACGCGAGAGGGCTACCTCATCAATACAGATACAAGCACCGATATTCTTTTCGAATAGTAGCCAACTCTCTGCATGAACAAGTTGGTCCCAATGGAGATAACCACTTAGATGGTTACGGTATTGACGCTCCAATAAATCCCCGTCAACTCCAGATAAAACACCTAAGAGCTTGCAACTGATCGGATAGCTATCAATATAGTTCTTTTAAAAAAGACGCAAAATCTTGCGTCATACGAGTACCTTCAGCCACCATACGCCAGTTACGAGAGATATACTCATTATGCTTCTTTAAGAGCCAGCGACGACGACGAATATTAAGGAAGACCTTCTTGCCACGAAGAGGAAAATCCTGAACAATAACAGGGTCATAAAAGCCTTTACTCTCAGTATCCTGATCTGTATACTTCTCAGGAACGATATTTTTCTCCTCAAGATAGATCACAACTTCATTTACGCTTTCCTTCACATCAACAAGATCAAAGTAATCTAAAGTGCCTTCAGGAAGAAGAAGGCGATAACCGTTTAACTCCATAAGCTATGAATTTGGAAACAAAGATAACAATTTATAAATTTACCCCTCAGCTTTTTACATTGACCCTAAAAATGCACAAGCATTCGCATTATACCTACTAATAGTGATGCATAGCTCACAAAAAAGGAGTACCTTTGCAGCCCTAAATCATCATTAATAATGACAGTATGGAAATGAACAAAGTTTTTAAGGATGGATTGTGGAGTAAGGAAATTAATGTTTCAGACTTCGTATATACCAACATTACCCCTTATGAGGGCGATGCCTCATTCTTGGCAGGCCCCACAGAGCGAACTAAAAAAGTGTGGAACGAATGCCTCAAGGCACTAGAAGAAGAACGTGCCAATAACGGAGTTCGTTCCCTTGATAATGTAACAGTATCTACTATCACCTCACATAAAGCAGGATACATTGACCGTGAAAACGAACTGATTGTAGGTCTTCAGACGGACGAACTTCTGCGCCGTGCCATCAAACCTTACGGTGGTATCAAGGTCGTAGAAAAAGCCTGCCATGAAAACGGTGTGGAAGTAGATGAAAAAGTAAAGGATATCTTTACTCATTATCGCAAAACCCATAATGATGGCGTATTTGATGCTTATACCGAAGAAATCCGCTCTTTCCGTTCACTCGGTTTCCTGACCGGTCTGCCCGATAACTATGCACGCGGACGCATTATTGGTGACTACCGCCGTTTGGCACTGTATGGTATCGACCGACTGATTGAAGCAAAACAAGAAGATTTGCGCAATATCACCAGTCCGATGACCGATGCCCGTATCCGCCTGCGCGAAGAAGTAGCCGAACAAATTAAAGCACTGAAAGAAATAAAAATATTGGGTGAATATTACGGACTCGATTTGAGCCGTCCCGCTACTAATGCACAAGAAGCGGTTCAGTGGGTTTATATGGCATATCTTGCTGCCGTGAAAGAACAAGATGGAGCAGCTATGTCATTGGGCAACGTTTCTTCATTCCTGGATATCTATATTCAATATGATTTGGATCATGGTAAAATTGACGAGTCATTCGCTCAGGAGCTAGTGGATCAGTTTATCATCAAGTTACGTATGGTCCGCCATCTGCGTATGCAATCATACAATGACATCTTTGCAGGTGACCCCACCTGGGTGACCGAATCTATCGGCGGACGATTCAACGACGGACGCACCAAAGTAACAAAAACTTCTTTCCGCTTCTTACAAACACTATACAATCTGGGTCCGTCACCTGAACCCAATATGACTGTACTGTGGAGTCCGGAGTTGCCGGAAGGTTTCAAAGAATTCTGCGCACAGGTTTCTATCGACACTTCTTCCATACAGTACGAAAACGATACGCTGATGCGCGAAGTGCGTAACTGTGACGATTATGGCATTGCCTGCTGTGTGTCTTATCAGGCTATCGGCAAACAAATCCAATTCTTCGGGGCACGCTGTAATCTGGCTAAGGCTCTGTTACTAGCTATCAATGGCGGACGTTGCGAAAATACAGGAACTGTAATGGTGAAAGATATTCCTGTATTGACAGGAGACTTGCTGAACTTTGAAGAAGTATGGTCTAATTATAAGAAAGTATTAATGCAGATTGCACGTGTGTATAATGATGCGATGAATATCATTCACTATATGCATGACAAATATTATTACGAAAAGGCTCAAATGGCATTCATTGATACCGATCCACGTATCAATCTGGCATATGGCGTAGCCGGTCTGTCCATTGCCATTGACTCATTGTCTGCCATCAAATACGGCAAGGTACGTGCCAAACGTAATGATATAGGTTTGACTGAAGGCTTTGATATTGAAAATACATATCCTTGCTTCGGTAATGATGATGACCGCGTAGACCACTTAGGAGTAGATTTGGTTTATTTCTTCAGTGAAGAATTAAAGAAACATCCGGTATACAAAAACGCCCGTCCTACCCTGTCACTGCTGACTATCACCTCCAATGTAATGTACGGTAAGAAAACAGGTGCCACTCCTGACGGTCGTGCCAAAGGGGTTGCTTTCGCTCCGGGTGCCAACCCGATGCACGGACGTGATAAGAACGGTGCCATCGCCTCATTGAGTTCTGTAGCCAAACTACGCTATCGTGATGCTCAGGACGGCATCAGTAACACATTCTCTATCGTACCAAAATCACTAGGAGTGGATCGGGAAACCCGTATAGAGAATCTGATAACCATGATGGACGGTTATTTCACCAAAGGGGCACACCACCTGAATGTAAATGTGCTGAACCGTGAAATGCTGGAAGATGCAATGGAGCATCCTGAAAAATACCCGCAACTTACTATCCGCGTATCAGGTTATGCCGTAAATTTCATCAAATTGAGCCGTGAACATCAGCTGGAAGTAATCAGCCGTTCTTTCCACGAAAGAATGTAACATCACATATACATTAATCGTAGGGGCGGGTTTTAAACCTGCCCTTACCAGTTTAAAGACAAACCATTATGATCAGAGTACATTCTTACGAGTCAATGGGGACGTTTGACGGTCCCGGCTTACGCTTAGTCGTATTTTTACAAGGATGCAATTTCCGATGTCTCTATTGTGCCAACCCCGACACAATTGACACCAAAGGTGAAAGTACGGAAACGGCAATAGACGAAATTGTGCATATGGCTGTCAGCCAAAAAGCTTTTTTCGGTAAAAAAGGAGGTGTGACTTTCAGCGGCGGCGAACCTACATTGCAAGCAAAAGCACTGATTCCGTTATTCCAGCGGTTAAAAGAACAAAACATCCACATCTGTATAGATACCAACGGCAGTATATGGAATGAGGAAGTAGAGGAACTGCTAAAATGGACAGACCTCGTATTATTAGATATCAAGGAATTTAATAATGTGCGACATCGGCAACTGACAGAACGTAGCAACGAACAAACCATACGTACCGCTGAATGGCTTGAAAAAAACGGAAAACCTTTTTGGTTGCGCTACGTATTAGTTCCAGGCTATAGTTCCTTTGAGGAAGACATACGGGCATTAGGAGAGCACTTCAAGAACTATCACATGATTCAAAGAGTAGAAATACTACCTTATCATACATTAGGCGTACACAAATATGAAGCCATGGGAAAAGAATACAAACTGAACGGAATAAAAGAAAATACCCTAGAACAATTGGAAACAGCCAAAACGTTATTTGGTGAATATTTCAATACCGTATATTTAAATTAGAAAAGACAAACTTACCGTCTATCCGGTACTTAAGTTCCGTTAAGGAGATGAGCCCCATAATTTTCGCCTCATCTCCTTTTTATGTATAAGAAACAATATATTTATATCAGCACTACCATCACATCCCGTGCCCCATGAGCACCCATTACCAAGGCCTGCTCAATATCAGCTGTCTTTGACGGACCGGAAATAAAGGTTCCGAAACCATATTCGCCTGTATCTATCAGTTTATATGCTTCATGCATATTGTTCACAATCTTATTCTTATCTAGAAGAATAACCAACTTTTCGGCAATAAAATAAATGGCACGCTGCTTTACATCCTGCTCTATCCATACCCCACCATTCTCCGCAACCCCAATCTTTCCATCTATGACAGCCAAATCCGTCCCATTCAATTCTGCAGGATCTTCCAAATCATCGGGATTAAATGTTGCACAAGTAATACTCTTCAGATTAGAAGCGATGCGTTTGGCTCCAGGATAAGCTTTTTTAATGAAATCATTCACGTTCTCCTCTTTTTCCAAAAAAATGGCTTCTCCTCCTACTTGCTTCATGACGAAATAAAACTGTTCTACCATACTGGGATAAGTCAATGCCATATCTTCCAATGGCTTTAAATCCGGTTTCTCATATTTTACATGTGTAGCACGCCGGATGCTCTGCAATATATCTTCTCTGCTGCTCATAATTTACTTCACTTTACCTTTCTTCCACATTTCATTGAAACTCTCCTTAGCAAATTTCGGCATTTCACGTCCTTTCCCCCAGTCATTCAATCCGTTATAGATAAGGAAACGCGGCACTCCGTTTACCAATGGCGCCCATTTTAATGCCATATTGAATATCGAAGGGCGGTTCATCATGAATTCCATGCCACCGGACATTACCTTTTTCATCCGGTCTGCCTTACCCAATTTATCCAAATCCTGGCGCCACAAATAGATCTGCTCCGCCAAATCCACTTTAGCCGGACATACAAACGAACAGGAATAACACAAAGAACAAGCCGACACATTGTCATAATAATGTAACGGCGCCTTCAACATCCCCAGGTTAATCCCGATAGGGCCGGGAATAAAATAAGTATAAGAGTACCCCCCACTACGTCTATATACAGGACATGTATTCATACAGGCTCCACAACGAATACAATTCAAAGTCTTGATATGCTTTGGGTCGGCTAATATCTTACTACGTCCGTTATCTACAATAATAATATGAAGTTCCCCACCCTCTCTAGGCTTTCGATAATGAGAAGTATATGTAGTAATGGGTTGTCCTGTAGCCGAACGGGCCAACAAACGGGTGAACACTCCCAATGATTCACGATCCGGCACAATTTTTTCCATACCAAAAGCCGCAATCTGTAATTTAGGCTGGGAAGTACCCATATCCGCATTTCCTTCATTGGTACATACCACAATCTCACCAGTAGAAGCTACAGCAAAGTTAGCACCTGTCATAGCCGCCTCAGCATGAATAAATTTCTGACGGAGATTTTTCCGGGCTGCATGTGTAAGGTAAGTAGGGTCAAAATTTCCTTTCTCCGTACCCATCTCTCGCTCGAAAAGCTCACCTACCTGTTCACGTTTGATATGAATAGCAGGCAATACAATATGGCTCGGCTTCAGATGCATCAATTGCAAGATACGCTCTCCCAAGTCGCTTTCTACCACTTCAATCCCTTTGCTTTCCAAAAAAGGATTAAGTTCACACTCCTCGGCCAACATGGATTTGCTTTTTATAAAATGCTTCACTCCGTGCTGGTTCAGAATATTGTAGACAATGTTACAATACTCATCCGCATCCTTTGCCCAATAGACATGAGCTCCGTTAGCACGCGCATTGTTTTCAAACTCCACCAATAATTCGTCCAAATGGCTGTTACTATATAGTTTAGTAGCACATGCCATATTACGCAATTCCTCCCATTCGGGAACTTCTTTACTCAGTCTGTCACGCTTTGCCCTAACCAGCCAAAGTGTTTCGTCATGCCATGCGGCCTGTTTCTTGTTTTTCAGAAACTCCGCAGCTGCTTTTGAATGTTTCGTACTCATAATCCTGCCGCTAAGATTTCAACAATGTGCAATGTCTTGATAGGAAGTTTGTCACGGGCAATGATACCATTCTGATGCATCAGGCACGAACTGTCGGCCCCCACAATGTATTCAGCACCGGTAGCAATATGACGCATCACCTTGTCATGCCCCATCTGCACGGAAACCGCATCTTCCTCTACGGCAAACATACCGCCGAAACCGCAACATTCGTCTTTGCGTTCCGGTTCCACAACTTCCACTCCTTCTACCAAAGAGAGCAAATCACGCAATTTGCTGAAATAAGGAATATTAAGTTCGCTGGCAGAAGAAAGTTTCATCAATCTCACTCCATGACAACTGTTTTGCAGACTCACTTTATGTGGAAACTTGGCTTTCAACGAAGAAGGCTTGACGATATCATGAATAAACTCACAGATATCATATATCTTACCTTCGCTGGCACACCGATGTTTGTCTTCTTTCAACAGACGACTGTAGTTATCACGCACAAAAACGACGCAACTGGCCGAAGGGCCCACTATATAATCGTAATTCTTAAACTGTTCGTCAAAATGACGGGCCAAATCTACCGCTTTATTCTCGAAACCTGCATTCGCCATCGGTTGGCCGCAACAAGTCTGATTGAGAGGATAATCCACATCCACTCCCAAACTTTTCAGCAGCTTGTACGAGGCTATCCCCACCTGCGGATATACCGCATTGATATAACAAGGAATAAATAAACCTACTTTCATTGTCATTAGTTAATATGTGTCCTATATTGAATAACAAAGTTAGAGGATATTTGTTAAGAAAACAACGAGATTTCTAACGAATAATGAAGCGGAATAGGTAAAAAAGCATAATATTGTGAGCAAAAGCCTTACTAATAAAAAAGTACTCCCCGCGAATCACTTCGCAGGGAGCACTTTTAACTAATAACTAACTTTGTGGTTTACGTAATTTCTATATGACTAACTTATAGTGCAAAGATAGAGGTTAGGGACCACATCCACAATCACTTCATTTAGGTATTCTATCTTATTCCACTCACCATTTGTAGGTATTATAAGTTCATCTTCACCTCGCTTAGTTCAACCAGTTTATTTACGATAGCGTAAATAGTCAATCCGGCAGGTGAATGTATCTGTAGCTTGCGCGCAATATTCCGACGGTGAGTTATCACCGTATGAATGGAGAGGAACAGTTTTTCCGCCGTTTCCTTATTTGTCATCCCACGTACCACGCAACAAATAATTTCTTTCTCACGCTGGCTCAACGCTTCCTGTTCGCCATCTGTTTCATCCACACCAAGATTCATCAGGTCTACTAACTTTTTATTTAAAACTTCGATGTCATCATATAGCGCTATACTCTCATCGTATCCCTTCAACAGATTGGTATCTGTGACTGAACACAACAAAGAAACGCATTTGACAGATGCCTGTGGATAGTTCGATTTGAACTCGTCCACGTTAAACCATCCTCCGAAAGTAGGATTTATGATTAGAATATCCGGCTGATGTCCCTGCATACAATTTTGCAGTCCTTCAAGAGAAGTTATTTCCACCGGCTGTATTATAAGATCAGGCATGCGCTTCAGCACAGCCACAAGTCCGCTACGCACAATGACTGAAGTTTCGGCCACCGCAACGTGCACAAGTTCTGTCCGTTTCATTTCCCCTCCTTTTCCAGCCTAAGTACAGCAGGCACAAACAAGTAATCCTCTACGCGGCAATGAGATGCCAAATCTTGTTCACAACTGAATATGTCGAATAATACGGCGTTCAACAAATGGTTATTTCCTTTTGCCGGATAATATTTAATAATGATGTTTTTTAACTCAGTCAGTGTCGCATCTATCTGATCATGCCTGCGGGCAAACTGTGAGATACGGAATCCTCCCGTTTCTCGTCCCGTCATCAGATTCTCTACATAAGTAAACACATTCATATCTTCATAATCCATGTGTTTACGCACTTCTCCGGCATACTGATCAAAAAATTTCAGAATGAGAAATGCAACCTCGTTTTCCGTGGAACAATCTATAGCTTCTATCAATTTACGGCGTATGGTAGGCAGACAGAAATCAAGGAAATAATGATGTGCCTGTTTTAAATAATTCATCAATGAAGGCATAGAAATATCCTTCACATCATCCTCCATCCGGTCGCTATCTTCAATCATGAAGTTTACCACCGCAAGGAAAGTACGACAATCCACTCCATTTTCACGGCACACCTCCTGTACTGTCTTGTCTCCAAACCCTAACGAAAGATCAAAACGGCTCATTACCTGTAGCAATGTATAGTTATCACAGATAAGATAACTCATTTTGTCCGTCAGAGTATATTTACTTGTTTTATACATAGTTATGTTTTTTGTTTCTCTTTATGGCCGCAAAGTTACGGAAAATCACCAGGGTTATCAATCACTATAAATAGGTATTTTCTCTTGTACCCATAATTCCCGTTCAACCGGCCAATGCCAGTCTTTTAATTATACATTAATATATAGCCGTTAAGATAAGTGGCAAGAAGCAACCACAAAAGATAAGGAACAAAAAGATATGCCGAAGATTTCCTCACCGGATAACTTTCTATCATATAATAAATAACAAGCACATCCAGCACCAGAATATTTGCAAAACCTAGCAACGGACTCCGAAAATAAAAGAAGAAAATGCTCCATGTAAAATTAAACAGAAGCTGGAATCCGAATAATCTGATAATCATTTGTCGTCTTATTGTCCATATATGCCAAATCAACCCGATAGAAATTCCCATGCACAGATAGATAAAACTCCAAGCAATGGGAAAAGCTATATCAGGGGGTGTACAAGAAGGTTTTTCCAATGCAGGATACCAGTTGAGTATGGACTCCGACTGAAAATAAGAAGCAGTACAGCCTACACCAAAACAGATAAGTATAGCAATCAGTATGGGGATTATTCTTTTCATAAGGAGAATTGTTTCTATTTATGCCATAATTAACAAACCAACCTCCGGATTTGTTGCAGAAACAGAACACTTCTCCCCTGCAGGTGTCTAAAAAACGTGCTCCCATTCGTTCGCTTACGATGGGAGCACTTACAACACAAAAACTAAACTAGACTTAACTAAACTATTCTATTAAGAAGTTTCACAACTTCCCTTGTCTATGCTGCAAATATAAAAAGATTATTTCTTTTTTGCAAAAGGATATCGACAAAATATCAACTTTTATCATTCAAATATCACATTTTTCAAACAGAATGACTATTCAAATATATCTGTAACTCCTGTTTATAACTATCGGAAATCGGAATATACTCTTTACCGAAAACAATCCGCCCCCGATCAAGCACCTTAATTTTACTCTTTTGCACTATAAACGAGCGATGTACGCGAATAAAACGACTGGAAGGAAGCTTCTCTTCCATAGCTTTCATACTGATAAGTGACAGGATAGCTTTCGGCTCATCCTCCACATGTATTTTAATATAATCCTTCAACCCTTCTATATACAATATCCGGTCTAAAGCAATTCGGAGCAATTTATAATCACTTTTTACATATATACAATCATCCGCCTCATCGGCATCAACACCATTATCCGCCTTTTGTTTCAATTCATACCATTGCACCGCTTTATTCACCGATTGCAAAAAATCGACATAGCTGATAGGTTTCAACAAATAGTCCAAGGCATTGACTTTATAACTATCCAAGGCATACTGTCCGAATGCAGTAGTAAAAATAATCCTTGTTTCAGGACTGACCATGCGTGAAAACTCCAAACCGTTCAACTCGGGCATTTGAATATCAAGGAACAAGACATGCACCTCCTCGTGAAGAGGAATTTCTGTCATAGCTTGCACCGCACTGGAATACCTCCCTACCAACCGGAGGAAAGACGTTTTTTCCACATAGCTTCTCAGCAATTCCAAAGCCAGCGGCTCATCATCTACAATAGCACAATTCAGTATCATAAACTTTTAGTCTGTATAGTTAATATAGAAGAATATACCTGTCCGTTTTCACTGATCCCTTTTATCCATTCGTAATGTCTCGGATAAATCAGTTCCAACCGCTTGCTTACCTGTTCCAGCCCCACTCCACTTCCACTTTTATCTTGCCCGGACTTCGGATGATTGCTGTTAAGGATCTCACATCTCACCGTACCATCCGTATGCCCAAAGATAGAGATACTGATAAAACTGTCTACCGTGGGGCTGATACCATGCTTGAAGGCATTTTCTATCAGCGATATGAAAATAAGGGGAGCGATTTGCAACGCACCTCCAGAGTCTGCCTCCAAATTCACACTCACTTCTACCTGCTGTGGCAGGCGGATACGCATCAGAGCTACATAATTACGGATAAAGTCCAATTCTTTTTCAAGCGGAACAAAAGTCTGCTGATTGTCATAAAGCACATGCCGCAACAATTTACTCAGCTCTTGTACTGCCTCTTGTGCCTTGTCACTATTAAAAGCAATCAAAGCATAGATATTATTTAATGTATTGAGCAGAAAATGAGGATTCAACTGGTTCTTCAAGTTTTTCAGTTCCGCTTCCGTCTTTTGTCTCTCCGCTTCTATCAACCGCTCTTCCGCCTGACGCCAACGCAGGCTGGTACGAATGGCCGCACCCAATCCGGCAACAAAAATCATCATCCCCATATCCCGCGCATAAAATATCCAACGGGGCGGAATATGACGTGCAAACTCAGGAGGCGGAGGAGTGCTTATACTTTCCAGAAATACATGAAGAAGCACACTCAGACAAAGTATCAGCACGGCATTGCTCAGAATATACTTACGCATTTCGTCCGTGAACATATAGCGGGGAACCAGGCACAAGTAATTGACATAGAAGATAATAAAATAGCACAAAGGAACACAACTATGCCTCAAGAATTGGGCCAGATTGAAGCCGCTTCCACGGTCCATGAATACAAGCGGAAAGCCAAAAACGAGCAACCAACTGACAATATGGATACTCATTTCCAAAAAACGTCGTTGTGAAAATAACTGTTTCATACAGGCAAAGATAAGAAAGATTAGATTAGAAATAAGATTTCCATGATTCTTATTCCATAAAATAAGACTGGCAGGAATCAGTGAAACAAAATTGATTTACAAAAAACATTATAAACAGATAATCGGGAAAAGACCGGAACCCAACTAGCATTCCCATAAATCAATTCTGCTTCACCCCCACACCTTTTCATTCCTACTCGTAACGCAAAGCGTCTATCGGATCCAAATCTGCAGCTTTCTTCGCCGGATACCATCCGAAAAACACACCGGTGACGGTACATACCAGAAATGAAAGCAACACACTCCAAGGCTGGATAAATACAGGCCAATGTGCTATCGTTTTAATCATAAAACTGGCTCCACAACCGATAATCACTCCTATCAGCCCCCCCGTGATACTGATCAGGATAGCCTCTATCAAAAACTGGCTCAGGATATCTACTCCTCGAGCCCCGACCGACATACGCAAACCTATTTCACGAGTACGCTCTGTTACAGACACATACATGATATTCATGATACCGATACCACCGACCACCAAAGATATACCGGCAATACAAGCCAACAAGGTAGTCATCAGGTCTGTTGTAGTGTTGAGCATACTACTCAGCTCCTGCTGGGTGCGGATGGTAAAGTCATCATCATCCGTTTCTTTCAGCTTATGTTCACGACGCAGAATGGTCGTTATCTCATCTACAGCCTCATCGGTCATATCTTCTGTCAGAGCCGAAGCAAAAATTCCACTTAGGTAAGTCTGTGCCAGCAATCGTTTCATCACCGTACTGTAAGGAGCCAGTACCACATCGTCTTGGTCCATGCCCATCGAGTTATACCCTTTTGATTTCAGCACACCAATTACCCGGAAAGGAATTTGATTACAACGAATCACTTTCCCTATCGGATCCGATCCGTCGGGAAAAAGATTATCGACAATGGTTTTACCGATAACACAAACCTTAGCTGCCGTACGGATGTCATTCTCGGTAAACATCTCCCCCTGTTCCACGGTGAGCTGACGTATGGTAAGATAATCCATACTTACACCACTCACCGAAGACGGGTAGTTGTTGGCCCCCGCAACAAGTTGTCCCGAAGAAGAAACGTTGGGACTAATGCCGGAGAGATAAGTACACTCTTCGCTCAACTTTTCATAATTTTCCAGTTTCAGTGTCTGCATGGCCGAAGGGTCTTGGCGGACCCCTCCACGCATCTCTGCTCCCGGATGAATCATAATCATGTTTGACCCCATCTCCGAGATTTGTTGCTGGATGCTCTTTTTCGAGCCCTGACCGATGGCAAGCATAGCAATGACTGATGCCACACCGATGATGATCCCCAACATGGTGAGGAAAGCGCGGAGCTTGTTGTTGGCAAGAGCCCGGAGAGCTATTTTAAATAGATTCGTTCCGTTCATAATGATTCTTTTTTATGGTTAGTCCTCATCATTCTTGGGCAAGGCAGCCAGCGCGGCAGCGGCCGAAAGGATCTGAGGATTGATGGTATCTTCCACTACATGCCCGTCACGCAAGCGGATATTACGGCTGCTATACTGGGCTATTTCGGGATTGTGAGTGACAAAAATAAGTGTACGACCTTCGGCGTGTAACTTTTGGAAAAGTACCAGAATTTCGAAAGAGGTACGGGTATCCAGATTACCGGTCGCCTCATCAGCCAAAATAACGGCAGGATTATTCACCAGAGCACGGGCAATGGCCACACGCTGCATCTGTCCGCCGGACATTTGGTTGGATTTATGTTCCAAACGGTCACCTAGCCCCACGGCTATCAGTGATTCAATGGCACGTTTCCGTCTTTCGGAAGCCGATATGGACGAGTTATACATCAAGGGCAACTCCACATTCTCTACGGCAGTCGTCTTAGGCAACAGATTATAGTTCTGAAATACAAAACCTATTTTACGGTTGCGCAACACAGCCCGCTGAGGTTTGCTCATGGTACGCACGGACACACCATCCAACAGGTATTCACCACTGGTAGGGGTATCAAGACATCCCAAAGTATTCAGCAGAGTGGACTTGCCGGAACCAGAAGTACCCATGATAGTGACAAACTCTCCTTCATAAATGGTAAAAGAGATGCCACGCAGAGCGTGGACGGTTTCATCGCCTACCTGGAAGTTCCGTTTTATATTTTGTAATTCGATTATCTTTTTCATATGATTTATTCTTTCAATGTAAACGGAAGCATTACCTTTTATTACTTGTTCTTTTTCTTATTGCTTCCCGGAGGGCCTGGCATGAACGGACTTCTCTCACCTTCTCCGGCAGACGGCTCTTCCATTCCAGGCATAGCACCTTTCACTTCCGTTTCTGTCACTACCGGCGTATTTTCAGTGATGCCACTCACAATCTCTGTCTTGCTGCCATCAGTAATACCTATTTTCACAGGATGGGCGGTAAAGGTATTGTTATCCAGTGTCCACACTTTATGACTGCTCTGGCAATCGTTTATCTTACGACCTCCCACTATGTCTTTGTTGGGAGTAAAGCGCAAAGCCTTGTTGGGAACGGTCAACACATTATCCTTGGTCAATGTATAAATGGTAGCGTTGGCGGTAAGACGCGGTTTCAGTTTCAAATAAGGATTATCAGCTGTTATCACTACCTCATAAGTAACTACAGTGGTACTGGTGGTTGTTGAAGAGCTGCTGCTCGTGCTGTTCGTACTTCCCAAACGAACCTGTCTGACTACTCCTTCGAACACATCGTCGGGATAAGCATCCACGGTAAAGGTTACACGGGCTCCTTCCTCCACCCCGGCAATATCGGCTTCATCCACATCGGTCACCACCTGCATCTTGGTCAAGTCGGCAGCGATGGTGAACAGTGTCGGAGTTTCGAAACCGGATGCTACGGTCTGTCCTTCTTCCACATCACGGCTGGTCACCACTCCATCGATAGGCGAGGTGATGGTTGCGTATGACAGGTTACGCTCAGCCTTTGCCAGAGCCGCCTTGCTTTGCTCCAATGCACTTTGGGCACGTTGGAAATTATAAACCGTTTCTTCATAGTCCATATCGCTGATTAATTGCTTCTCGTGCAGTTTACGGTTGCGGTCATATAATTTCTTTTGGTAATCGTACTCGGCCTCATTGCCGTCATAAGTGGCCTTTGCCGACTGAAGTTCACTTTGCAGTGTCACTTTATCCATCTCGGCTATCAATTCTCCTTTCTTTACCACAGAATTGTAATCCACATAAATCTTGTCAATAATACCAGATACCTGCGTACCCACTTCCACCTCTGTCACCGGCTCTATGGTCCCGGTAGCAGTAATGAAATTGCTGACATTACCTTTCGTTACGGTTTCCGTTGCGAAATCGACCGTACTTTTTCCCTCCGGTCCGCCAAGCATCCAGTAACCGCCTGCCACGACCACTACGGCTACCGCTGTAGTAAGGATCATTTTCTTCTTTTCCATAATATAATATGTATAGCGTTATGATTATAATTTTATATCCTGACCTGCATAGAAGTTCAGTAGAGTCCGATCCAAGATAGCCATATACTTGGCCTGAATACGTTGCTGCTGTGCACTGAGCAGGTTATTTTTCTCGGTAAGCAACTCTACGGTATTCTTCATTCCCAAGTTGAATTGCTCGCTGACCATCTCATAACTGGCCTGGCTACTTTTCAGCTTACTCTCAGCCGCCGCATATTGCTCTTGAGCATTAGTAGCGTCCAACCACAGACTTTCTATATTCTTATAGAGTTCCTTTTGCTTGTTTATCAAATCGAGTAGACTACTATCATATTGCAAACGTGCCTTCTGCACAGCACTTTTGTTCTGGCGATTATCAAAAATCGGAATGTTTATATTCAATCCTATCATATTATTCCAGCCATATTTCATTTGTTTGCTCCAGCTATTATCACTGGCACTGTTTGTCATACTCCCCGTAGATGCACTCAGACTGATGGTAGGGAGATAGCCGGCTTTAGCCACTGATATGTCCAATTTGGAATTCTCTATGCTCAACTTGCTGCTTTGAATTTCCGGACGTGATGCCAAAGCCTGCTGATAAACATCCTCCTGAGCAGGTAACGGTTGCAAAACATGTTCATCGGCGAGTTCGGGAAGAACCAAATCCATTTCTTCCGTACCATCCAGCTCCAACAACTGCTTCAACTGCAATTTATAGTCACGCAAGGAACTTTCGGAGATCACCAACTGATATTTGTCACTGCCTACCTGTGATTCCAATTGTGCCAAATCGGCTTTTGAAATACTTCCTTTATGAAAGAGTTCTTTGCCCCTGTCGTATGTAGCTTGGCTCACCTGTAAGGTGTTCTGGTTAATTTTCACCGACTCGTCGGCATAAAGTATCTGGATGAATATTTGTGCAATCTGCTCTTGCAAAGAGTTTTCTGTTTCGGCTACGGTAAGCCCTGCAATCTGCTGACTCGTCTTCTTTTGTTTGATGGCATTCAACCGTTTGTTACCATTCCACAATGTCCATTGTGCATTCAGACCATAGTTTCCATTATAAGTGGTTTTACTGTCACTACTGATGATTTCCGTTCCGCTTACCGTGTTACTGGTTTCCTGATACGGACGGTTCGTCACATTCTGTCCTGTGCTGAACGACAGACTGGGAAATAGTGCGGCTTTGGCGGTTTTCACGTCTACCGAACTCTCTTCCAGTGAGATTTTGTCCTGCTGCAATTGGATATTTTTCTCCAATGCATAGTCAATACAGTCGTCCAGCGTCCACTTTTTGGCCTCTTGCGCGGAAACCGAAGTGACCGCGACCCAAATCATTACGAAATATACTACTCGTTGTCTCATCCTTTTTACTATTTAATTTGTTTGTACAAAAGTAGAGGACTGTGATTTTTTTAGCAATAAATATAGATTTGTGGAATATTTCTATGGACAAAAACTTGCTTTTTACCGATAAAGTGTTTTTCTTTGTAATTATTACAACTTTAAGATAAATTTATGAATGATTCTTTGTTGACACGCATCTGGATATTCTATCGCGACGGCTTTCGCGAGATGACCTTGGGACGTACCCTTTGGACGATTATTCTTATCAAACTATTCATCATGTTCTTTATTCTAAAACTTTTCTTCTTTCCCTCCTTCCTTGGCGGGAAGACAACGGAAGAGAAGCAACAGTATGTAGGTGAGGAGTTAATAGAACGGGCAAATCCATAAACATTTAAATAAATCAGAAAGTTATGTTTGAAAACATTGACACTTCATTAATTGACTGGTCAAGAGCACAGTTCGCTCTAACGGCCATGTATCACTGGCTTTTCGTACCTCTCACTTTGGGATTGGCTGTGATAATGGGGCTCATGGAGACCTTTTATGTAACAACAGGTAAGGAATTCTGGAAGAACACAGCTAAATTCTGGATGAAACTGTTTGGAATCAATTTCGCCGTAGGTGTTGCCACCGGTCTGATTCTGGAATTCGAGTTCGGAACTAACTGGAGTAACTATTCCTGGTTTGTGGGCGATATCTTCGGAGCCCCACTGGCTATCGAAGGAATCCTGGCATTTTTTATGGAAGCCACTTTCATTGCCGTCATGTTCTTCGGCTGGAACAAAGTGAGCAAGCGTTTCCATCTGGCATCCACCTGGCTCACCGGACTGGGAGCAACGATCTCCGCTTGGTGGATTCTGGTCGCCAATGCCTGGATGCAATACCCCGTAGGGATGGCTTTCAATCCCGAAACAGTAAGAAATGAAATGGTGGACTTTGCAGCTGTCGCCCTCTCTCCCATGGCTATCGCCAAGTTCTTCCACACAGTGTTAAGCAGCTGGATACTGGGAGCCGTTTTTGTAGTAGGAATAAGTTGCTGGTATTTACTGCGCAACCGTCAGAAGGAGTTCGCTCTGAGCAGTATTAAAGTTGCCGCCGCCGTAGGTTTGTTCGCCTCTCTCGTCACTGCATGGACGGGGGATATTTCGGGAGTACAGGTAGCCAAAGTGCAACCTATGAAAATGGCTGCCGCTGAAGGATTGCACGATGGCGGAAACGGAGTACCCTTCACCATTGCAGGCGATTTGAAAATCCCCAAAATGCTTTCTATCCTTGCCACTCACGACATAGACGGTTATGTACCGGGTATCAACAATCTGCTGGAAGGTGGTTATCAGATGCCCGACGGTACAACGGCTTTATCGGCCGAAGAGAAAATTAAACGCGGACAGATTGCCATCGCCGCCCTGGATGCATTCCGCAAAGCGCATAAGGCAGGTGACGAAGCAAGTGCCGCAGCAGCTCGCAAGACATTGGACGAAAACGTAAAATATTTTGGTTACGGATATATCAAGGATCCCGCCCATCTGGTTCCTAATGTAGGACTTACTTTCTGGTCATTCCGGATCATGGTGGGGCTGGGAGGTTATTTCATCCTGTTCTTTATTATAGTACTGATTGTATCGAAAAAAGAGAAACTGGCTGATATGCGATGGTTGCAACGGGTGGCTTTGTGGACTATTCCACTAGCCTATATCGGCAGTCAGGCAGGCTGGGTGGTAGCCGAAGTGGGGCGCCAGCCATGGGCTATACAGGATATGTTGCCTGTAGGAGCAGCCATCTCCAAATTGCAGACAGGTTCCGTACAGCTTACTTTCTTTATCTTCCTTCTATTGTTTACCGTTCTGCTCTTTGCTGAAATAGGTATCATGCTGAAGGCCATCAAGAAAGGACCGGAGGGAATTAAGAATTAAGGAATAAATGAAACAGGTGGAAATAATTCAGGCTGCGCAATAAATGGGCTACATACAGGAGATTAATTCCGCCATCAAGTCATTCTTTTTTTAGTTCAAGTTTCTCTAATTCTATTTTTCAATATTCAATTCTCAATTTTTAATTTAGAATATTATGGACTATATATTTCTACAAAATTATTGGTGGTTCCTAGTATCGTTACTGGGTGCTTTGTTGGTGTTCCTGCTCTTTGTGCAGGGTGGCAACTCTTTGCTGTTCACGCTGGGACGCAATGACGAAGAACGTGCCTTGCTGGTAAACTCCACAGGACGCAAGTGGGAGTTTACTTTTACTACCCTTGTCACTTTCGGCGGCGCCTTCTTCGCTTCTTTCCCGCTGTTCTACAGTACCAGCTTTGGCGGTGCTTACTGGTTGTGGATGATTGTTCTTTTCAGTTTCGTATTGCAAGCTGTTTCATACGAGTTCCAGTCCAAGCTGGGCAATCTGCTGGGCAAACATACTTACCAATGGTTTCTGGTTATAAATGGTATTGTAGGACCTCTATTGCTAGGAGGAGCTGTGGCTACTTTCTTTACCGGCTCCAATTTCCTGGTTAATAAAGGAAACATGGGTAATGAGCTGATGCCTGTCATCAGCAGTTGGGCAAACGGATGGCACGGACTGGATGCGCTGACCAATCCTTGGAATCTGGTCTTGGGATTTGCCGTATTCTTCCTGGCCCGCCTTTTGGGCAATCTTTATTTTATCAATAACATCCGGGATAAAGACTTAATCCCCCGCTGCCGCCGTCAGCTTATAACAGATGCTATTCCTTTCCTTATTCTATTTCTGGCATTTGTTATCCGTACTTTATTGGCTGATGGTTTCGCTGTAAATCCCGAGACAAAAGAAGTTTATATGGAACCTTACAAGTATTTCATCAATCTGATGGATATGCCTCTATTGCTGGTATTGTTCCTATCAGGCGTTGTCGGAGTACTTTGGGGTATCGGAAGGGCTGTCTTCAGCAAGACTGCGACCAATGGTATCTGGTTTACCGGAATAGGAGTTGTATTGACTGTATTAGCTTTATTGCTTTGTGCGGGATATAATAATACGGCTTATTACCCGTCCACAGCCGATCTACAAAGTTCGCTGACCTTGGCAAACAGTTGCTCCAGCGAATTTACCCTGCGCACCATGGCATACGTTTCCATTCTGGTACCTTTCGTTCTGGCCTATATTATTTATGCTTGGCGTGCCATAGACCGCAAGCCCATTACAGCAAAGGAACTGGAACAAGACGGACACGCTTATTAAAGAGTCTTAATGGATTATAGTGAAGGCATCCTGTTTTGCAAATAGCTGTAAACAGGATGCCTTTCTATGTTAAATAACATTGTTTCAACCTATAAAATGAAGAGAATATCTTGCAAATTTCCGAAATATCCGTACCTTTGCATTGTGTTTTTCATAGTATTAGATTTAAGGTTAACAAAGGTTGGAGCAAGGCGTTGCTCCTTTTTTTATATCTATAGGAGACATAGCATCCATAGTTGATTCATTTCCCATCTAGAAAGTTATTTTCGTTTAAACTCTTCATCTAAAAGAAATATTATGATACAAGTGATGCATACAGTTGCGGATTACGTGCATGATGCCAAATATAAGATGCCGGATAGACCCCTTCCTTGTTTTTATCAAGGATTTCTTTCAAAATACTGCATTTGTTCTCGCCCGTCACCAGAAAACAGGTATGCCGGGCTTCTATCAAGGGACGTCCCGTCATGCATATACGCACTGTTTTATTATAAGGATTGACGGACACCTCATACGGTTCCCCGGCGGTAAGAAGTTCCTGATGGTCGGGGAAAATGGATGATGTATGCCCGTCCTCTCCTATCCCTAATAATACAAAATCAAAAACAGGCACACCGTCCACGGTCGGAACGGTGGTCTTGACTATGGAAGAATACTGTTTGGCTTCTTCTTCGGGAGCGCCCTCACCCACAATACGATAGTAATGACTGGCAGGAATACCTACCTTACTAAACAACAGACGATAGGCCAAGCCAAAGTTGCTCTGATCATCGCCAGGTGGCACACAACGCTCGTCTACCCAATAGAAATAAATACGGGACCAAGGGGTATATGTGGCATATTCACGCTCCCAAACCTCAAAAAGTGTGGCAGGAGTAGTCCCTCCGGAAAGAGCAATGGTAAAAGGCCGTTCAAGCTCTTTATCCATCGCTTCCAATATATGAGTTATCAAGGTTTGCGACGCTTGTACAGGCGACGCATAAAAGTTATGGTCAATCATCTTATTCACTATTTATTACTTAGAGTTTGCTGTTTTAAATTTACTATCCACAGATGACGACTTACAATTTACAGTATAAATTGGAATGTGTCAGATTCTTGCACGGGTTTGTCCACTCGGAATGACTGCGGTTGATCAATACATCCGCTTCTTTCGGTCCCCATGTTCCTGCAGGATACCCATAAAGAGGAGTTTCGGGATGCTTCTTCCAATAATCCAGAATCTTATCAAAGTAAGTCCAGCTCTCGTCCACGGCATCGGAACGGGTAAAAAGTGTAGGATCACCCACCAGACTGTCTTCCAACAGGCGTACATACGCATCCCCCGTTTCCTGATCGTGCTGGTCATAGCTGAAGTCCATCTCCATGGTTCCCATATAGAAACCGGCACCAGGTTCTTTCATGGCTATGCGCTGAAGAATTCCCTCGTCGGGTTGAATACGGATAATCAGTTCCTCACCTTTGTAAAAACCTTCCTTCATTTGGAACATCTGCATAGGAGCAGGTTTGAAATGAACCACAATTTCGGTCACCTTGGTAGGCATCTGCTTTCCGGTACGGATATAAAAAGGCACTCCCTGCCAACGCCAGTTATCCACATACAGACACATCGCCACGTAGGTATCTGTACGGGAATCAGGACGAACATTCTTTTCTTCACGATAACCGATACGGTCATCACCAGCAATATATTGTCCGCGGATAACATTATCACGGATATACTTATCAGTCAGCGGACGAAGGGATTGGTAGACCTTGATCACCTCGTTACGGAAACCATTCTTGTCAAACTTGGCCGGTGGTTCCATGGCAGTAATAGCAAGCAACTGCATCAAATGGTTCTGTACCATATCGCGCAGAGCTCCCGCCCCGTCATAATATCCTCCGCGAGTACCTATACCCATATTTTCCACCGCAGTGATTTCTACATAATCTATATAGTTACGATTCCATATCGGTTCGTAAATAGTACTTCCAAAACGGGTCACCATAATATTCTGCACCGTTTCCTTGCCCAAAAAATGATCGATGCGGTAGATATCCTCTTCTTTAAAATAAGCGGCATAGATTTTATTTAGTTTCTGAGCGGAAGCCAGGTCGTATCCGAAAGGCTTCTCGACAATGATACGCTTTAATCCAGGCTTTTTCAACAAGCCCGCATCATGCAGACATTTCGGAATCAATTCATAAAGCAAGGGCGGAGTTGCCAGATAGAACAAATAGTTCCCATTATTCTCATATTGAGGCGAAAGTTCCTTCAAACGGTCATTTAACAGAAAATAAGTGGTTTCGTCAGCCGGGTCCATGGACTGGTAATGAACAGTAGAGAGAAAATCGTCCAATGTTTCCATTTCCTCTTTAGTAAGAAAACCGAATTTTATCAGTTCTTCTTTCAGATAGGCACGATAAGTTTCGTCCGTGTATGCAGTACGGGCACAGCCGATAATGGCAAAATGCTCGGGGAAGCGTTTCCCGTTATGTATCTTTATCAAGGCAGGCATCAGTTTGCGACGGGTTAAATCACCGGATGCACCGAAGATGACCAAAAATAAACTATGTGGTAAACTCATGATTCTTTGTTTTAAAAATGAATGTATAATGCTTTGTGTTGCGACATATCAATAGTTGTCTTCCCAATGTTCGTGGAAAAATTCCCCCCGTGGACTGTCCACACGCTCGAAGGTATGAGCTCCGAAATAATCACGCATCGCTTGAATCATATTAGCTGGGGAACGGTTGGTGGTCAGACCCAGAAAATAATTCAACGCTGCGGAAAGTACAGGTACGGGCAACCCTTCTCTCAACATGACACCGATGTATTTCTTCCACGCGGGCAGGGCTTCCATTACTTCCCGTCCGAAATGCTCGTCCAGCAACAGATGCGACAATCCCGGTGCACGGTGATAGGCCTCGGCAATGTCGTTCAGAAAAGCAGAACGAATAATGCATCCGGCGCGCCACAACAGCGCGATAGTGGAAAGATTCAACTTCCAGCCATATTGCTCACTGGCAGTGCACATCAGAGCAAACCCTTGCGCATAGCCTGTCAGACGAGCCGCATATAAGATACTTTCCAATCCGATCACCGTATCCTGATAATTATATACCGGATGATTCTCCACATGCATATAATGTTTGGACATCAGCACGCGCAAGTTCTTCTCTGCCGACAGATTACGGGCAAAAACCGCCTCGGCAATCACGTCCAGTGGTGTATTTAGTTGTAGGGAGTTAATGACACTCCAGCGACCCGTTCCTTTTTGTCCCGCAGCATCCAGAATGTTATCGAGCAAATAATCGCCTCCTTCTTCTTTATGACGCAGAATGGCCGAAGTAATCTCTATCAGGTAACTATGCAGACGTCCTTTGTCCCATTGTTCAAAAATATCCGCCATCTGTTCATTCTTCAACGCCAGCAGGTGCTTCATGGAGAAATAAGTTTCAGCAATCAGCTGCATATCCCCATATTCTATGCCATTATGCACCATTTTTACATAGTGGCCTGCGCCACCGGGACCTACCCACTCACAACACGGAGTACCATCCTCAGCTTTTGCCGCAATACTTTTCAGCATCGGCTGAATGACTGGCCATGCCTCTTGCGCACCACCGGGCATGATGGACGCTCCATGCAAAGCACCCTCCTCACCTCCTGAAATGCCGCAACCTACAAAGTACATACCTTTATCATAAAGTTCCTTTACACGACGTTCCGTATCTTCATAATAAGAGTTGCCTCCGTCAATGAGGATATCACCCTTTTCCATCAAAGGAAACAGCTTGCCCGTCAGTTCATCGACAGCGGGACCCGCCTGTACCATCAAAAGGATGACACGCGGAGTTTTCAGTGCTTCGACAAAATCTGTCAGTTCATTACTGCCTATGATGCCTTTTCCTTTGGCGCGGTTGGCTATAAAGTGTTCCACTACATTTTCTTCTTTTCCAGGAACGGTACGGTTCCATACTACAACCTTCCATCCCTTGTTGGCAAGATTCAGAGCAAGGTTCTGCCCCATCACACCTAATCCGATTAATCCTATATCTGCCTTTTCCATAAATTATTCTTTTTATATTTAACAATTTGATAGGTTATTTGTTCAATAATTCTATCTTTGCAATTTGAATAATAACACATTATCATGAAGAGGTTAAAAATCGGCTTATTAGCCCGAATTATCATCGCCATCACATTGGGTATAGGATTCGGAAACGTTCTTCCCGGCGAATTGGTCAGAGTATTTGTGACTTTCAACGGAATCTTCAGCGAGTTCTTGGGTTTCATCATTCCACTGATTATTCTCGGGCTGGTCACTCCTGCCATTGCCGATATCGGTAAGGAGGCAGGAAAGATGCTGGTGATAACGACATTGGTAGCATACAGCGCCACGTTGTTCTCTGGTTTCCTGTCTTATTTCACCGGAGTGACTTTTTTCCCTTCCATGATTACTCCGGGAGCACCGATAGAACAAATTAGCGAGGCACATGATATTTCTCCATTCTTCACTGTAGCCATCCCCCCAGTGATGAATGTGATGACTTCCTTGATTTTAGCCTTCACACTAGGTCTGGGCATCGCACATTTGGATAGTACAGCGCTGAAAAACGTATGTAACGATTTCAAAGAAATCATAGTCAAAACCATCCAGACGGTGATTCTGCCCCTACTGCCTATCTATATATTCGGTATATTCCTGAATATGACCCATTCCGGACAAGTATATAACATTCTGGTGGTATTTATCAAGATCATCGGAGTCATTTTCCTGCTTCACATCTTCCTGTTGGTTTTTCAATATACCATTGCAGCGCTGTTTGTACATCGGAATCCGTTCAAACTACTGGGAAAGATGATGCCTGCCTATTTCACAGCATTGGGCACACAGTCATCGGCAGCCACCATTCCGGTGACTTTGCGACAGACTGTCAAGAATGGGGTCACGGAGGATATAGCCGGATTTGTCATTCCGCTATGTGCCACAATTCATCTGTCGGGAAGCACGTTGAAGATTGTTGCTTGCGCACTGGCACTGATGATTATGCAAGGAATGCCCTTTGATTTCCCCATGTTTGCAGGATTCATCTTTATGCTGGGAATCACGATGGTAGCTGCACCGGGAGTACCGGGAGGAGCCATCATGGCTGCATTGGGGATCCTGTCTTCCATGCTGGGATTCGGAGAAAGTGAACAGGCTTTGATGATAGCACTTTACATTGCCATGGATAGTTTCGGTACTGCTTGTAATGTGACGGGCGATGGGGCTATCGCATTGATTATTGATAAGTTTTTCGGAAAGAAAAATCTCCGGTCCATACAATAAACAGGAAAAATATTCCCGAATCAGATAAAGTCAGGAAACTCTGTAACCCATTCATGAAAAGTTGCCAGGCTGATTTATGACGTGTATGATAAAAAAGGTAACGGCTTTAACTCTGATAAAAGAAAGACATTTTCATGATAAATAGCAGGCAGGCAACAAGTTGCCTGCCGATTCTTCATAACAAACAAAAAAGGAAAGCATGAGCTAGAATACAGGCATCTGCCAAATGAATCCCACTGACACACGATGGGTACTGAAATTATCCTCACCCAACGCCTTTGCACGATCGGTATATTTATAGGAACGCCCCACGTATGCCAGGAAGAAGTGCAGATTGCTCTCCATCGGATAAAATTCTATACCTCCTGCATATCCCCATGCCGTGCGATATTTCCCTTTTTCCACTTCATCACTTGCCTTATAAACGGAAGCAGTTTCATACATTCCTTTTGCAAACAAGTTCCACTTTGGGGCAAAACGATAATTCACATGCAACACATAGGACATATATTCGGCATTAAAAGCATTGTGTGCCTGATTATCAGTTCCTACGATGTTAGTTATAATCCCTTTACGGTCTACTCCTTCACGAGAATACATCCAGTCAAAATAGGCATGCCATTTAGGGCTGAAATTAAATTCATTACCCAAAGCGTAATAATACATCTTTTCGCCCTTCGTTTCGTTCATAACAGAGGCAGACCAACGGGTTTTGAAAACATCCAGGAAATTTCCGTTCCAGTTCAAGGTATAAACTAACGGCAGTTTGGTACGTTCCAAATCCCCATACATCTCCTCGGACGGTCCGTTCCGACTGTTCAATACCTGAAATTGTATCTGCTGATAAGAATTATAGTTGTATGCCACATTCAAACCAGTCATGAAGTTACTCATGTGCTCTATCATGTCACTATATTCGTAAATATCAATCGGATTCAAATCAAATTCTATACCACCATACGAGACACATTGCTTTCCGGCAAAAAATGAGAACTTATTTAATTTGATGCCTACTCCTGCCCAATCTATGCTGGTAGGTACATTATCTATATTGCCGGAACCATCGTTACCCCGATTCAGACGCTGACGGTAACGGTAACTCAACCAATCATTGATATCTCCCTTCATTTCGATACGGAGCTGCTTCATTTCGAATGCGCCCTGATCAAATCCGGAGTCGTTCCATTTCATATTGAAATCACCGTGCATATTAAGATAGAGATTGAACTTGTCCGTTTTCTTCTTGATACCGGTGACTTCTTCAAACAGACTTTTGTCACCGGCCATGAAATCACTTCCGGAAGATTGGGCATATAAAGGGTAAGTGCCTGAGACAGCAAGGGCTGTCAGGCATACTAACATTATTCTTTTCATAAGTCAAAGTTTTAGGTTATAATGTATTCTCTTTTTCTTTTATGCGCGCAAAAGAAAAAGAGATAAAAAGAAAAAGTGCCGGATGGACTAGTATACGTTGAAGTATTCCTGAATCTTCTTCCAGTCTTTTGTTTTAGTTAATGCCAACATCAACAACACACGCGCTTTCTGAGGATTCAACTCTTGTGAAGCCACGAATTGATATTTATTATCATCCACCTCGGCATCCAATGTGGTCGGTCCGGTAGGAACACGGCTGGAACGCACTACCAAAATACCTTGCTGACGGGCCTTTTCCAACATCGGAAACAAATTCTGATGAATGTTGCCATTCCCCACACCGGCATGAATAATACCTTGGTAACCATTATTCAGGAAAGGGATCATAACATCAGCCTCTACATTGGAATAACTGTAAACGATACCTACTTTCGGCAGCTTGTCAAGGTGGGCCACATCAAAATCGGAACCGGTGGTATGGCGTTTCAAAGATTCCATATTATAAAAAACCTTACCATTCAATACATATCCCAACGCACCGGAGTTAGGAGACTGGAAAGTTTGTACATCCACTGTATTGGTCTTCATGGCTCCGTGGGCTCCCAAAATCAAACCGTTCATGGCAATTACGACACCTTTACCCCGTGATTCCCTGGCGGCGGCAGTAACTACTGCATTATACAAGTTCAACGGTCCGTCCGCACTCATGGCCGTAGAGGGGCGCATGGCTCCTACCAATACAACAGGCTTGTCACTCTTCACAGTCAAGTTCAGGAAAAAGGCGGTTTCTTCCATCGTGTCAGTCCCGTGAGTAATCACGATACCGTCCACATCTCCACGGCTGAAAAGCTCGTTGATACGCTTGGCCAACGTCAGCCATACGGCATCATTCATGTCCTGAGAACCGATTTTTACAATCTGTTCCCCGGTCACATTGGCTATTTTGTTCACTTCGGGAACCGCTTCCAGCAATGTGCTGATAGCCACCTGCCCGGCAGTATAATTTGTTTTAGTAGCCGAAGCGCCTGTTCCGGCAATAGTCCCCCCTGTAGCCAATATATGGATATTAGGCTTTTGGGCGACAGCAGCCAATGTGGTACATACCAGCATTGCCGCCATAAGGCTGAGTTTTCTTAATCCGTTCATAATCTTTTCAAGTTTAGGTTTTATTACTATAATAATTATTTGGAAATTTTGTTCACACAAAGAAGAAGATGTGCCGATGATATATATGTTATACATCGAATCATTATAAATGTTACAGGCAGAAGATCACTCATCTTCAAGTCCGAATACACCTACCCCCTTTCCTTTCTAGAACACCTGTACCAGCAGCAGACCTACCACAATAGAAACAATGGTGGCCACCATCCCAGGCATCATGAACGAATGATTCAGAATCCATTTTCCAATGCCTGTTGTTCCTGTACGGTCAAAATTTATAGCTGCCACTACTGTAGGATAATTAGGAATAAAGAAATATCCGTTGACAGCAGGGAACAAAGCAATCAACATCATCGGAGAAATACCCAGTGCTATTCCTAACGGCACAATGGCACGCACCGTAGCAGCCTGGCTATAAAGCAAAATGGACATGACAAACAATGCCAGACCGAACAACCAGGGCATTTGGCGCACAATCCCCTCAATAGAGCCTGTCAGTTCCGTAATGTTTCCATTAATGAAGGTATCTCCCATCCATGCAATACCAAATATAGCGATTACCGCCTGCATCCCGGCAGGAAACACACTGCCTTGTGTAGCTTTAATTCCATCCGTACGTGAAATGAGAAGAATAACAGCCGCCGCACACAACATCAAAATCTCAATAATAGCCGGCATATCCAAAGCCGTACCATTGAACATAGGACGCATGGCAGGAATAGAACCGAACAACACTATCAACAGCGTGGCGGCAATAAAAATTATCACCGAGATACGGGCATGAAACATATTCTTCACATCGTTCAGCTCCACATGTTTTGTATCAATCATCCCGGCTTCCAAGCGGCGCAAGTATTCGGGATCTTCCAACAACTCTTTACCCACCTTCTTTGAAAGGAAAGCTCCCACCAACACACCGATTAATGTAGCGGGAATAGTAATCTTTAGAATATCAAACAGAGTGATGTCAAATCCTGTCAGCAATCCCAGCAACGCTACGGTAGCGGCAGAGATAGGGCTGGCGGTAATAGCCTGTTGCGAGGCGATAACGGCAATGCCTAAAGGACGCTCAGGACGAATTTTAGTTTCCGTAGCCACCTCGGCTATGACAGGAAGCACAGAGTAGGCTACATGCCCCGTACCTGCGACAAAAGTAAACAGATAAGTAACCAACGGACTCAGGATAGTCACTTGTGAAGGGTTACGACGCAACAACCGTTCTGCTAATTTCACCATATAGTCCAGTCCGCCGGCAGCCTGCATACAAGAGGCGGCAGAGATAACGGCGACAATCATCAACATCACATCAATAGGGGGAGCGGTAGGTTGAAGTCCGAAAACAAAGGTCAATATGGCAAGGCCCACACCTCCCATCACTCCCAGTCCGATACCTCCCAGACGGGCACCTACAATAATAGCGACAAGTACAAATAGCAGTTGTAATAACATGTTTTTTATCCGTTTATAAATATACAATTTTAATTCTGAGAACAAAGATAGACCATTTCTGTTCTACAAACCTTAAAATTTCTAAGAATTTTTCCTTTTTTCACTACTTTCTCCCTAAAACATTCAATAAAAGTTAGTTGTTTTGTATAATGAACAATTCGTCAATGTGCTAATCGGCTGTATTATGTCCCACATAGTTATTGGTACATTAGCAAATAGACAAATTATTAAATTATTACATATGAACAGAATTTGCAATCTTTTTGGAATAAAGTATCCCATCATACAGGGAGGAATGGTATGGTGTAGCGGTTGGCGACTAGCCTCCGCAGTAAGTAACGCCGGAGGACTGGGACTGATAGGAGCAGGCTCCATGCATCCCGAGACCTTACGCGAACACATACAGAAATGCAAAGCGGCGACAGACAAACCTTTCGGAGTAAACATTCCGCTGATGTATCCCGAAATAGACATCCTTATCAATATGGTAATAGAAGAGGGTGTGAAAATCGTCTTCACCTCTGCCGGAAATCCAAAGACCTGGACAGAACACCTGCATGAGCATGGAATCATTGTGGCCCATGTAGTGGCAAGCACCAAGTTTGCCGCCAAATGTGAAGAAGCAGGTGTAGACGCCATCGTAGCCGAAGGATTCGAAGCAGGAGGACATAACGGACGGGAGGAAACGACCACCCTATGTCTTATTCCAGCCGTCAGACAGATCACCACTGTGCCGTTGATAGCTGCCGGAGGTATCGGATCGGGAGAAAGCATACTGGCTGCTATGGCATTGGGGGCCGACGGGGTACAAATAGGCACGCGCTTTGCATTAACCGAAGAGAGTTCTGCTCATTTCACATTCAAAGACCGGTGTCTGCGACTGAATGAAGGAGATACCCAACTGACATTGAAACAGCTCTCTCCCGTCCGGTTGGTCAAGAATGATTTCTTCAAACAAGTAGAAGAAGCGGAAAGCCGTGGCGCAACAACGGATGAACTACGCACTTTGTTAGGAAAAGGACGTGCCAAAAAGGGAATCTTTGAAGGAGATTTATTCGAAGGTGAACTGGAAATAGGACAAGTCGCATCATGCATACATAAATTACAGACGGTAGACGAAGTGATGAAAGAACTGGTGGAAGATTTCAATGCCGCATTAAACAGGGTCAATGAGCTGAAAAGATTTATCTGATAAGGAGAACGATGAAACGATTAATAAACCGGAGAGTGAATCAAAACCAAAATGAACATTCTAAAGGTTACAGATTGTAACCGACAAATACAGAAAAGCCGTATCATTACTCAAAAGTGATACGGCCTTCTTATTGTCAATGAAGAATGTCAAGTTTCAGATGAAAAATTCTTTTCTATAAAGTTGAGTTTTATAAAATTAAGTTATTCTACTTACACCTTCTCTTATTAAGCAGATTAGCACTCAGGAATCCCACCAAAAATATCAGCAACGTCCCGAACACGATAGCCAGATTGGCATGTACAAAGGGGGATATCACAATCCAACAAACCAGAATTACTCCACAAACGACTCCCAGTACCGCATCAAAATTACGTGCCTTCTTCGAAATATACCCCAATAGAAACAGTCCCAACATGCCTCCGCTGAAAATAGACGCCAACGCCCACCAGGCATCCAGCGCACTTTGCACACTCATAAAGGCAAAAGCCACCAGAATCCCTGCCACTCCCACTCCTACACTGGAGAGTTTCAGCACCAACATCCGCTCCCTGTTTCCGGCATGTTTGCGGAACCGCTGATAATAATCCGTCAGAATGATGGTAGACGAACTAGTGACACTGGTCGCAATGGTACTCATACCTGCGGCAAAGATAGAAGCAATCAGCAGGCCTGTCAACCCCACCGGCAACTCATTGACTATAAAAAACGGAAAGACATAATCCGCCCTCACCCCGTCGGGCAAGATCCCCGGATGCACTTTATAGAACGCATACAGCCCAGTCCCTATCATAAAGAAAACGGCCGAAACGGGAATAAACAAATATCCTCCGAACAAGGCCGAAAACTTAGCCTCTTTCTCATTCTTCGCCGTATGATAACGTTGCACATAACTCTGGTCTATACCATAGTTCTGCAAATTAGTAAATATACCATAAATCAGACACACCCAAAAAGTGGACTCACTTAAACTGCTTCCAAAGCTTCCCAAGCTGAATTTACCATCTTCCATGGCGATGGAGAAAGTCTGCACCGGACCTCCGGGCATATCAAAAAGCAAAATAAACATACATACCAACGCACCTCCGATCAGAATAATTCCCTGTATGGCCTCTGTCCAAATGACAGCCTTCATGCCACCCAACATGGAATAAAGCACAATAGCCACACTGGTTACAACAATAATGGTCTGGATATGCCATCCCAACAATACATTCATGGGCAACGCCAACAAATACAGGATAGACCCTGTACGTGCTATCTGGGTGAGCAGATAGCAGGACGAAGCATATATACGTGCCCAAGGACCGAAACGGTTTTCCAAAAAGCTATAAGCCGATATGCTGTCCTGACTCCGGTAAAAAGGCACAAAGTAACGAGCCGCAAAATAAGAGGCGATAGGAATAGAAAGACTGAATACAAATGCATTCCAATCTCCCGAAAAGGCCTTTCCCGGATATCCCAGATAACTGATACTGCTGACATACGTGGCGAAAATGGACATCCCCACCACCCAGCCGGGCAAACTTCTTCCGGCAGAAGTGAACTCCTCGGAGGTACCTTTCTTCTTAAAGAAAGAACAACCGAAGGCCACGACTCCGCCGGTAAACAACAAAAAGACGATTATATCAATGATATGCATACAGACCGAGCATTTAAGGTTTCAATTCCGGACAAAAAGGGAGTGCCTCCAACGCCTTGCGTATCTTCTCGCGTTCCGGAACATTGAAGCGATGGAAAGGAGCCGCAACAAAATCATCACAAACGCCCAATAAAGACAACGCGCATTTCAATCCTTTCAAATAACTGGAGCCATGCTGCCCCACGGTATAAATACTGCTACTGATTTGCATCACCAAGGGTTGCAGCCGACTTACGGTTTCCATGTCACGCGCTACCGCAGCATGATAAAGATCTACATATAATTCCGGGAACATATTGGCACCTCCGTTGATCCCCCCATGTCCACCCAGCAACACACACTCTGCCGTAATTTCCTCCGGTCCCACCAACATGGCGAAATCCTGTCTGTCCTTCATGACATACATCACGGACTGGAAATAAACGGCATTAGCCGAACTATCCTTGAATCCCACCACCTGAGGATTACGGGCAATGCGTTGAATAGTAGCCGGAGCAAAATTCACTTTCGTGTGCGACGGCATATTGTACAAGAAGATAGGTAACGGCAACTGAGGAATCAGGTCCTCATAAAATTCGGCCAGTTCAGGCTGTCCCGGAGCAAAGTAGTAAGGGGGAGCGGAAACTACGGCTGAAGCACCACACTCGGCCCCTACATGTGCCAGATGAATACTTTCTACAATTGATGTATCGGAAATACAAACCAGAACCGGAAGTCTTCCGGCATTGATACGGCAAGTTTCCTTTATCATTTCATGGCGAAGCCGGTAACTGATACTCTGCGCTTCTCCGGTGGTACCCAGTATAAATAATCCGTGCACCCCTCCTTTTATCAATCGTTCTATCAACCTTTCCAAACCGTCAATATCCAGTTTGTCATTATCCAGTAACGGAGTCACTAAAGGAGGAATAATGCCTGTCATAGGCTTTTTTAATGTGTTTTCCATGATTCGTTTTCTTTTAAAAATTTCAATGCTATATTTATGAAACGAACAGTAGGATTATTTGTACTCAGCCCAACATCCCGGCTTGTCCGGAAAGCGACAGGGCACTATCGTTTAACCTGTTGTCTTCCGTCTGCCCGGAACGTACCTTTAGAAAAAGAACTTTTAATTCCGCTTCAAGAAAAGAAAGTTAGTTATACATGCGGGCAACTCTTCCTGATAATGTGTCACCATAATCATGGTCTTGTCCTTACGACGACAGAAAGTTTCTATCACATCTTTCACCAACCGGCGGTTGTACAAGTCCAACCCATGCAAAGGCTCATCCAAAATAAGCAACTCAGGATCCTTCACAAAAGCACGGGCCAACAACACCAGACGCTGCTCGCCACTGGACAACTGCAAGAAATTCCGGTCTTTCAAATCTGCAATACCAAAAATATCCATCCACCATTCACAAGCCGCCATCTGCTCGGGACGCGGACGTTTGTACAACCCCACAGAATCATGTAGTCCGCTTGCCACAATATCTATGGCAGGAAGGTTCTTCAGATAAGCGCGATGCATCTCAGGACTGACATATCCTATATGCTTCTTTATCTCCCAAATACTTTCTCCGGAACCGCGTTTTCTGCCGAACAAGGTAATATCACAAGCATAGCTCTGCGGATTATCCGCACAGACCAAACTCAACAACGTAGACTTTCCTGAACCGTTCTCTCCACTCAAAGCCCATTTCTCGCCACATTTCACTGTCCAGTCCAAATCTTTCAAAATGGTACGCTCGCCATAACGGATGCTTACCTTGTTCAAATCGACTACGTGCTCGGTGTGATACAAATCACCGCCGTAAGGCAAATTCAGAATCCGTGCCTCCTTTTCTTCGGAAAGTATCCGTTCCGGTATCGGCTTACGGACCGCCAAATATTCCTGCAAAGTTATCTTTTTACCACACACCCTGTCTTCCACAGGAATAACATGAGTAATAAAAGCAGGAATATCATCGGACTTAGACAAGATAAGGATTACCTGCAAATGGGTTACTTTAGTCAGTTCGCCCAACAATGTATGAAGCAGGTCTCTCGTCTTCGCATCCAGTCCGATAAAGGGATTATCCATAATCAGTACACGCGGATTACTCAGCAAAGTCTTTGTCAGTTGAAACTTACGTAACTCACCACTGGAAAGCAGAATAATATGTTTATCCAGCATCCTCTCTATGCCAAACAGTTCATACAAAGCCTTTTTCAGACCTGAATCGGTCGCTTCGGGCAACAAATCACGTACCAGTGGGGTTTCATCCAAATCATGGGCATTCCATCGTTGCTGATAATAGTAATTTCCATCGGAATCTCCGTATGAATCACGGAAAGCAATATACTTTATATTCTCGTATGCCATCTTCGAAGGAGAAGGAGAGAAATCATACTTCACTTCGTTCATCAACAACGGCCACCGGCCTGTAATCGTATCTACCAATATACTTTTTCCTGCCCCGTTTCTTCCCACAACAGCTATATGTTCTCCGGTGGCAAGTGTCATATTCACCGGTTCCTTCATCCGGTACAGCGGATGGCGGGTCACACCATTTTCTATCGCAATAATATTCTGCATTACAAATCTCTTTTTTATCCAACAGGATGCAAAGGTAACAAAATAATATAAAAATGAGATAATATATTATCATCTTGTTACATCAATCATCCACCTTAATTATATATGATACCAATTATACAACACTGAATAACCAACAAAATATTACCTAAACTATATGTTCCATAACAGAATATAGGCTCAAATTTATTAAGCATCAACAAGATATATATTTGCACTAAATTAAGACAAAAGGAAATAATAATAGAATAAATTATAGACAAAATGGTAACAACAATCAAGTTCACAAAGATGCAGGGAGCAGGTAATGACTATATATACGTAAACACCCTAAAGCACCTCATGTCCTAAAACTGCATACGGAGAACGAGCTGGTAGAAGAAGTAACAGTGGACATGGATCTTCCCCTGCTTGCCAACTCCAGACAAATAAATACCCCGGACGGCAAAATGTTGGCAAAAACAATCACAGTAGATGGAAAAGAATACAAAAGAACATTTGTTTGTATGTGAAATCCACATTTAGTGGTTTTCATAGATGATATAAAAGATGTAAATTTGCCGGCAATAGGTCCGAAACTGGAGAATCATCCGCTTTTTCCCGAACGAACCAATATAGAATTCGTTGAAGTATTATCACATAACAAGCACAAGCCATTACAAGAAAAACAAATACATACGAGATATAACAAACTCACTATTATGAATTAAAAAGGTAAAAAGCAATGAAAAAGAGTTCTAGAAAAACAACATTTCTGTCGGCCTTGGCAATAGCTGTTCCGGCAATGGGCATGGCGCAGGACAAAGTGGAAGCCAGCGTAGGAGCCGATCTCGTAAGCGGATACATCTGGCGTGGTCAGGATTTAGGGGGTGTCAGTATCCAACCCACGTTGTCAGTTTCTTACAAAGGGTTCTCATTGTCTGCATGGGGAACAGCAGGTATCGAAAAAGAAGATACAAAAGAGATTGACCTCACATTAGGCTACGCCACAGGAGGTTTCAGTATCTCCGTCACAGATTACTGGTTCAATGGAGGACCGGGGTATTTTCATTACGGCTCACACAATACCAACCATACCTTCGAGGCACAAATAGGTTATGACTTCGGACCGCTGGCCTTGAACTGGTATACCAATTTCGCCGGAACCGACGGAGTGAATAACGGAGGAAACAGAGCCCATTCGTCCTATATCTCGGCTACCGTACCTTTCACACTGGCAGGGCTGGAATGGACAGCGGAAATAGGAGCGACTCCGTGGAGCACAGACTTTTACAACTATTCCGAAGTCCCTGTATGCAACGGTTCCAACGGTTTCACCGTATGCGACATCAGCCTGGGAGCCGCCAAGGAGATAAAAATCACTGATTCATTCTCCGTTCCAGCTTTTGCAAAAGCCACCGTAAACCCACGCACTGAAGGGGCTTATTTCGTTTTCGGGCTAAGTTTTTAATCATAAAGAGCATAACCAGACAAGGATAACAACAAAGTATTAGTTTTTTAGAAGGCAAAAAGATTACATTATATACAAAATACAAATACAACAATAAAAAAATTGAAGCTATTATCTGTAAGACCCAATTCGAGGACGTAAAAGAAGCATTGCTCGAAGCCAAAATCGAATGGTTTTCCTATTACAATGTAAAAGGCATTGGCAAAACATGTCAAGGACGCATTTGAATGCCGTCCGCATCCGTACAGAAGAGCGCGGATATATCGCCTTGTACAATGCAGAACAGGAGAACTAACTCATTACACGGCCAAGACTACTCCACAAAGTAAAAATCATACTATAACTTAAGCGGAAAATTATGGATACAACTAACAAAAAGAGGTCGTCAGATGTAGAACAACCTCTTTTTATCAGGTAAACACATCATAAACAAGAAAGATGAATTACAAGCAAGGTACCTTCACAAATGCTGTATCCGGGAAATGCTTCTCTATATAACGACAAATATAAGTTTCTGTATCTGCTTGAATGATTTTATCCTCTCCTTCGGGAAACAGATTGTACATCACTGTATGAAGCTTTATCCCTCTCCGTTCTATAGCCTCAAAACTCAATAATGTATGGTTGATACTTCCCAATCGTCCCGAAGTAACAAAAACTAAGGGATAACCCGATTCCTGAACATAGTCTATAGTCAGATTATCTTCTGTCAACGGCACCATCAGCCCCCCGGCTCCTTCTACTAAAACAGCATCATAGCGCTCACTCAGCACCTCCGTGGCATGCTTTATTTTATCAAAATCAATGGCGCGGTTATCTATTCGTGAAGCCAAATGGGGAGAAGCCGGATAAGAAAATATTTCAGGTTTGGTAAGTCCCTGCTCATCCTCAGGCAAATACTCCATCCCCATCAGACGACGATGCAACTCAATATCCTCCGAATAACCTTCCGGATTTCCAGTCTGTATGAATTTTTGAGTAATAGTACGACATCCTTGTTTGTTCCAAAGATGTGCCAGATAGGCCGTGGCATAACTTTTGCCAATATCTGTATCAATACCACTTACGAAAAATACATTCTGTTTCATGATTCTTTTTATTTCTATTGTCTTTTCTTTGCAATAATATAAATAGGATGATAAGTCAAAGTCACCGAACGACCATCACTGAACAAACGGGCATACTTGTCACAGAAATCCTGCAAATCCCTTTTAGTCCACGCTTGTTGCCTGACAGCAGCCACCCCGGTGTGTTTCAAGTGATAAAGCACTTCGAGCGGAGTACCGAAAGTCAGACAGATACGTTCCTCATGAGCCTTCACGATCTCATAGTGTATGCGCAGCGCTTCTTCTAATTCCTCTAAAGAACGATAGTGAAGACCGCTGCCGGTAACCGATGCAACTTCTTTCAGATTATCCCTGCCGAACGTAGTAAAAGCAAAATATCCTTTCTGCTTCAACAAAGTATTACAACGTTCAAAAAACAGCTCGGGAGAAACAAACCACTGTAATGCCGAGCATGATACAATCAAATCCTGTCCTTTTGGAAAAGGAAGGGACTCGGCATCCCCTGCCAGAAAGGTAGCCTGCCCGCTTCCCAACAAATCGGTGAAACAAGAACTCATCTCCTGACAAATGTCATTCAACACCAGTTTTTCAGGATGGAGGGTTTCCATCAACCTACGGGTAAGAAAGCCCGTCCCGCTACCAATTTCCAATATCCGGCCGCACGGACGGGGCAAATAATGATTTAGCATATCACTCATGCGGTATGCTATCTGCTTTTGTGCCACCGCCTCACGGTTATAACTCTCTACAGCGCGGGAAAAGCGACGGGTTATCAATTGCTTATTAATCATATGTTTTTGTTTTAAATAACAGACGGGCATAGCAAATCTCTCATTATTTCTTCTGAATAATGAGGAATATCATACTCTGCCACTTCCGTCCCGGTCCATGCATTTCTTTGGTTGACCGCCGTAAAAATCAAATCATTCTTGCCTATAACAGCCCGTTCCCATGCAAAACTGGGAACAGCGCAAGATTTTACCTGTTCTCCAATCCTCCGAAGCTCTTCTTGCAGTTCCTCTACCGCACGTTGCGGACGTTTCGACAAGAATGTTTCCAGATTCTCCTTTTTCAAACACATCCTGCGGATAAACTTTTCCAACGTACCCTCATTCAAGCCTTCCAGTGTTCCTTCAAAAACTTGCTGCGGAATACCTTTCAAATCATCGACAGGAGTTACCGTGCCATTCAAAGCAACACGCTCACAAATAGGCAAGTCCATATCCTGCAATACCATAGACGCGGCCCATACTCCCATAGACCAGGCTATCAGGCGAATCTCCTGATAACCCTGCAACAACGTGAAATCAAAATCCAGCGAACGATAATCATAACAAACCAACAGATCGCTATTTTCGGGGCAATAATCCATGAAAGGACATTCATCCATTCCCCAACCGGCAAAAAAAAGTGTCAATCGGGGAAGATGCTTTTGTTGTATAAAATAATGTTTCATATCAATTCTATCAGACTTTTTATTTCTTCTTCAGTAATATCCGCTGTCAACGAAAAACGGATACGCGATGTTCCTTCGGGCACAGTGGGAGGACGCACCGGCAACGCATAAAAACCTTTACGCTGCAAGAAATCGGCCTTTAACACCGTATCACCGCTATCGCCTATCGTCATTGGCAGAATATGGCTGGTAGAAGGACAAGCGTAGCCTTTCTTTACCAACGCGTCTTTCAAAAGAGAGGATATTCTCTTCAACCTTTCCCTCCGGAAGCTGAAACTGTCCAAATGCTCCAGGATAAAGAATGTCCATAGCAAGTTGACAGGAGGAAGAGCCGTTGTAAATATGAATGTACGCATTTTATTGATCAAATAATCACGGATGGTCTTCGAACAAACAATATAGCCTCCTACTGAGGCCAACGCTTTACCAAAAGTTCCACATAAAAAATCGATGTCAGCCACACAATCCTGTTCTTCCGCACACCCCAGGCCATGTATCCCCCGCACCCCTACAGCATGCGCTTCATCCACATACAGCAATACATTATCATATTGTTGCTTCAAAGTGACCAAACGGCGGAGATCGGCCTCATCACCGTCCATACTGAAAATACTTTCGGTTACAATAATTATTCTATCATACCCGGCATGATTGGAAACCAGCAACTGTTCCAATTGGTCATATCGGTTATGCCGGTACCGGATACACTTGGCCGCCGATAAACGAATGCCGTCAATAATGCTGGCATGTACCAGTTTATCGGCAAGAATCAATGTACGAGCATCGCTCACTGCAGGAAGAATACCGGCATTCATGTGATAACCACTATTAAAAACCAACGCGCTTTCCTTCCGAAACAGTCGGGCAAGCAAATCCTCTATCTGAACATAGATATTAAAATTTCCTGTCAGCAGCCGAGAGGATGAAGAGGAAGGAAGAAAAGTGTCGGGAGTAAGACTTTGCAAGAATTCCGTACGTAATGGCAGGTAAGCAGCCAATCCCAGATAATCGTTGGATGAAAGGTTAAGCATCACTTTTCCATTCACCTCCACCTCTCTTCCCCAATGGCGGATAACAGGCAACTTACGAAGATTACTTTTATTTTCAAGCAGGGCTAATTCCCTTTCCCAGTCTGTTAATGAATTCATTTTTTCTATTTTTCCCAATACTATCACTTATTCTTTTAATTCTCCTACTATCTTTACCAGTGAATGCGTCAATTTGCTCAATTCTTCCGGCTGAATTATAAAAGGCGGCATGATATACACCAGTTTTCCAAAAGGACGTACCCATACTCCTTCTTCGACAAAACGACGTTGCATGAAAGCCATATCTACCGGTTTCTTCACTTCAATAACCCCGATAGCTCCCAATACACGCACATCAGCCACCTGCGGCAATAAAGCAGCAGGAGCCAGCTCCCTCTTCAATTGTGATTCAATAGCCTTTACCTTTTCCTCCCAACTATATGAAAGCAACAATTCCACGGATGCTTTCGCTACGGCACAAGCCAACGGATTTCCCATAAAAGTAGGGCCGTGCATAAAGACTCCCGGATAACCGCCGGAAATGGTATCAGCCACCTCATCACTGGCAAGGACAGCAGAAAAAGTCATGTATCCACCGGTCAGTGCCTTACCTATGCACATGATATCGGGCTGGACACCTGCATGCTCCCAAGCAAACAGTTTCCCTGTTCTTCCGAAACCTGTCGCTATCTCATCAAAGATTAACAACAGACGATATTGCCTGCAAAGTTTCTCTACCTGGCGCAAAAACTCAGGATGATAAAAACGCATTCCGCCCGCCCCTTGTACAATAGGTTCCAAAATCAATGCAGCCATTTCTTCATGATGCTGTTCCAATATTTCCTTCAAGGGTTCTATATCCTCTTCATACCAGATTCCGCCAAAGCGCGACCGAGGAGCAGGAACAAAATAACGCACAGGCAATGTAGGGCCAAAAATATGATGCATACCGGTCACCGGATCACAAACGGACATGGCATTCCACGTATCTCCATGATATCCGGACTGAATAGTTACAAAATTATTTTTCTTTTCCTTCCCTTGCGCATACCAATATTGCACGGCCATTTTCAGTGCCACTTCTACCGCAACCGAACCGGAATCAGCATAAAATATTTTCTGCATACGGGGAGGAACAATCTTCAGCAACAACTTGCCTAATTCGATGGCCGGATCGTGTGTCAGTCCGCCGAACATGACATGGCTCATACGGTCTATCTGTTCCTTGAGCGCTTGGTTCAATACCGGATGATTGTATCCATGTACCATGCACCACCACGAAGACATCCCTTCTATCAAACATCTTCCGTCCTCCAATTCTATATATACTCCATCCGCCCGTCTTACCTTATAAGTGGACAGCGGATGAGTAGTCGATGTATAAGGATGCCATAAATGCTCCCTGTCAAAATTTTCCATATATTATTTCCTTATTGTTATAATAACTTTATAATGTATCAAAGCGAATACCCGGCCTCTTCTATCAATATTTTATCTTCTGATACTTTGGAACCTAATGTAGTCAGCAAATCTCCCACAATGGCAGAATTAATACCGATATACAATGCTTTCTTTACAGCTTCCACACTCATCTGTGAACGCCCTCCGGCAAAACGAAGAAAGGCTGTGGGATTGATAAAACGGAATAAAGCGATGGTTGTCAGAATCTCCGCCTCTGCAAGACGATCCATTTTTTCCAATGGAGTGCCGGGTATAGGCTGTAACAGGTTTATAGGAATAGACTGTACTTCCAATTCCCTCAGTGTAAAAGCAAACTCAATACGCTGTTCCATTGTTTCGCCCATGCCGATGATTCCTCCGCTACATACATCCATCCCCACCCTGCGTGCTGCCTGCAACGTTTCTATTTTCTGTTCTTGTGTATGAGTAGAACATAGAGATGAAAAATAAGAGGGAGCCGTTTCCAGATTACAATGATAACGGGTGATGCCTGCCTTAAACAGCCGTTCCAATTCCGCTTCATCCAGCAATCCTAAAGAAGCGCATAACTGAATATGCGAATGCGCACGCATGTACTCTGTTGTCTCACATAGCCGGTCCATGTTACGGCTACCCGGTTTCCTGCCGCTGGTCACCAAAGAAAAACGGGATACTCCCTGCGCTTCGTTATACAAAGCATGGCGCAGACATTCTTCCTTCCCAACCAAATCATAAACATCCGCTTTTGTTTTATAATGTGCAGACTGTGCGCACCATTTACAATTCTCAGGACATTTACCGGATTTAGCATTGATAATGGAACACATATCGAATTTCCGAGAAGCCAGGACCCGTGTTATCTCATGAGCCGCATCATACAAATCCTGTTTCTCTGCCTGGCAGGACAGCCAACGGGCTTCTTCTACGGTAATCTTCTCACCGCCCAACACTTTGTTTCTTATTGCATTCAGCATCATATACAGTTCATATTAAGACAAAAAAAGCCGAAAAGATGCATGGCACATCTTTCCGGCAAACAAATATTTATTTAAATAAAAAAGACAAATCACGTCAGCCACCTGTGGTTGAGGCAGTTGGATCCGAAACATTTGCAACATGGATTCAACAGGGGCCATTCCTTCTTCATATTCCTCTCCAGCATCCTCTTTCCGTGCGGAAGAGCAAACAGAGAATGCCGTGCAAACATTTGCCTGTTTACCCAACGATACATCGGCAATCTCCTTTTTCAGATTACCAATAGTTACATATTTGCCCAAGCTATAAAACATAGCGTACTTCTTCCGGCTCCAATAGCGGAAACGTATCGTATGTTTATTCTGGCACAATTGTTTCATGTTTTTTCGTATCTGAGATTGGCAAAGGTAAATAAAATATTCAATGCAGCAAACTTTTATATAGAAAAACACCGTTCCGCCTCTTACAACCTTAAAACCAGTTTTCCGAAAGCACAACGGTGAATTCTTAAGTCCTTTATATTATATTTCTGTTATTCTTCTTTCTTCGAAGCAGCTTTCTTGGCAACCGGCTTCTTTGCCGTTGCTTTCTTGGCCGCAGGTTCTTTCTTTACGGCAGGAGCCTTTTTGCCTTCAGCTTTCTCCAGTTTAGCCTGCAATCTCTCCACTTCCTTGTTCAAAGCCACCAATTCCTCGCCCTGATTCTTAATGGTAGTAAGCAACGAATTTAATTCTTCGTTATCCATATCTACCGGATACAACGAATTGACACGACTTATAAAATCACCCAAAATGTTCATATAGTTGGTGAAAGCATCATACGGAGAATCATAAATACCACGATTCAACCAAATACCGGTATTCTTAGTGGTCATGAAGCGGAAATTATTACTTGCCTGCAAATAATCCCAATCCTGCTTAATACGGCGATCATCGCACAAATGAACACGTTCTGCCACACTATAAAGTTTATTGAAAGCCTCACGCTGCATCACATTGCCTAACCACGGACTGATATCGCGTTCCTCGTCTATCCATGACATAGGATAAGGAACATCCACCTGATCCACAGATTTCAGTTTGGTAATGATATCGGTCGGAGTAGAGAAAGTAACCCCTCTTTCTTTTGCGCAGACAGGCAGTGCTTTCATAAATTCCAAAATATTGGAAGACAATGGCTGGGCGATACCCAAAGCAGAAAGTTCCATGAAAATATTGATAACCTGCTCCTCCTCCGGCAAAGCTGCAATCCAATCTATATATTTGTCGGCAAACAACGGATATTCATTCCATTCGGAATTAGAGAAACGCAGGCTGATGTCATCAGACAATTTGAAATCGCGAAGCAATAACTTCAAGTTCGGATTCATGGCACAATGATACAGGTAGTGCGGGCTCTTCCAACCCAAAATATGTTTCGCGCCTTCAGTCAACATACCTTTAAAGCCCATATCGGCTATCGTAGCGCCAATATCATTCGAATAAATCAAGCTGGAGTTACGGAATACCTTCGGCTCCTTGCCAAATATTTGTTTAATCTTGGTACGCATACGTTCCACTTCTTCGCGGAAACAATCTTCATTAGCCAATGAGGAAAGACCGTGAGAATAAGGTTCGCACAAGAATTCGCAACATCCGGTCTCATTCAACTGATGCAACAACTCGATTACACCGGGCGCATGCACTTCCAACTGTTCCAGCGCCACACCCGAGATAGACAAAGCCACCTTGAAAGTATCACCGTGATTCTTTGCCATTTCAATCAACGCACTCAGCGCAGGAATATACGAGCGTTCGGCTATATCACTGATGCCGCGCTCATTTTCATAATCATCATAATAATAATGGTCACGGCCTATATCAAAACAGCGATAGCGTTTCAGATGGATAATTTGATGTATTTCAAAATAAAGACATATTGTTTTCATATCCTAGTTATTGTTTTATTATTTACCATAGTTTTTTAACACCTGCTCATAGAGGGCACGGATTCTCAAGCCGACTTTCTCCCATGTAATGCCATCCACCTCTTTCTTTCCTTCTTCCTGCAGATATTGGAAAAGAGAAGGATTCGTACAAATAGAATAGATGGCATCGGCCATAGCGTTGATATCCCAATAATCTGTCTTGATTACTTTATCCAAAATTTCACCGCAACCCGATTGCTTTGAGATGATAGAAGGAGTTCCGCACTGCATAGCCTCTAAAGGAGCAATACCAAAAGGTTCTGACACGGAAGGCATTACGAATACATCACTGTTTTTATATGCTTCATAAACCTGACGCCCACGCTGGAACCCCGGGAAATGAAAACGGTCTGCAATACCTCGTTCCGCAGCCAGATTGATCATGGCGTCCAGCATGTCTCCCGATCCTGCCATTACAAAACGGATGTTACGGGTACGCTTCAAGACCAATGCGGCGGCTTCCACAAAATACTCGGGTCCTTTCTGCATCGTGATACGCCCCAGGAAAGTCACCACTTTTTCTTTCGAGTGATCAGGACGAGGAATGTCCAGCAAATCTTGCGAAAGCGGATAAACGGCATTGTGCATGGCAAAACATTTGCGCGGGTCTTGATGATATTGGTGAATAACAGTCTGACGGGTCAGCTCGGACACACACATAATACAGTCGGCATGATCCATGCCATTCTTTTCCATAGCATATACTGTAGGATTCACTTTACCGCGCGAACGGTCAAAATCAGTAGCATGCACATGGATGCACAAAGGTTTGCCACTTACCAGCTTGGCATGCACACCAGCCGGATAAGTCAGCCAGTCGTGCGCATGGATAATATCAAATTCTTGCTGGCGCGCAACCACACCGGCAATAATAGAAAAGTTATTGATCTCATCATGAAGGTTTCCCGGATAGCCGCCGGCAAACTCCATACACCCCAGATCATTGACGTGCATATATGAGAAATCAGAATAGATATGATCACGGAAAGCATAATACTGTTCCGGAGTCGAAGTCGAAAGACGTGACTTTAAGTAATCATAATCCACATCACGCCACACAATGGGCACTTGGTTCATGCCTATAATGTTCAGAAACTTTTCTTCGTCGCCACAAGGTTTGGGCAAACAGAAGGTTGTTTCCATATCACCTTGCAGACTCAGACCTTTTGTTATACCGTAAGATGCTACAGCAAGACCACCATATATTTTGGGAGGAAATTCCCATCCAAACATTAATACTTTCATACAGGTCCCTCCTTTCAATAATTGTATTTACTCAATAAATATAATACTCGCAATATCTCTGCCACATTCATAGCGAATGATACAGCTCCACGACCTTTGAAAGGCGGGTTACCATCAAACAGTTCAGGTATAGAGCCAATACAATGAGAAGTCATTTCGTCTTCGTAGCCTATCAGCTGACGCTCCACAAATCCTATGCTACTCATTTTATAAATACGAAGGTAAGCTTCAAAATAGAAGCCAGCCAGCCAAGGCCATGCGGTACCTTGATGATAAGCATAATCACGCTGCATCTGAGGACCTACATAGTTCGGGTTGTAACCGCCACTCTTCGGGCTGAGCGAACGGAGCCCTTTCGGGGTAAGCAGTTCTTTGGTCACAATGTCCAACACCCCTTTCTTCTGACGGGCATCAAGCGGAGAATAGTCGAATGCTACAGTAAATATCATGTTCGGACGCACACTCCAGTCCATCATATTGCCATCCACATAATCCAGTAAATAACCATACTCATTCAAGAAAGTATCCACGAAAGCCTTTCCCGTCTTTTCTGCCAATACATTTAACGTTTCAGCCAAATTATTGTTTCCACCTTCGCCCAACAGTTCATTTGTAAAGCGTAAAGCATTATACCACAAAGCATTAATTTCTACGATATAGCCTGTACGAGGAATCACAGGACGTCCGTTTGCGGTAGAATTCATCCATGTGATAGCCTTTTCCGTTCCGTTGGCATATAGCAGACCGTTTGAATGCAAGAAAAGGTTCGGATGATTCTCCCGGCGAAGGTATTCCATAATGTCCTGCAACAATGTACCATATTTCTCACGGCATTGGTCACGCGACACCATCTTGGCATATTGCTGGATACACCACACTGCCCAAAGCAAAACATCAGGATGCTCCATTTCGTACACTTTAACATCATCAGGCTCATCATTAATAAAGTCATGAATTGCCTTGCGGGCCGTTTCCATCACCATTTCAAACTTAGCCACTTCATCAATCGCCAATGTCAGTCCCGGCAGGGAAATAAACATATCGCGCGCACGGCATTTAAACCACGGATATCCTGCCAGAATATAAAACTCATCTCCCTGTTTATTTAAGAACTGATGGGCAGCATTTATCAGACAGTGCTGGAAATTATCACGCGGAGTACGTTCTTCCACCTCCTCTTCAAAGGTTCTCTTTAATGTACGGGTACCGGCCTCGGAAACACCTCCTGAAAAGACAATGCTTTCACCTTTCTTTATGTCCACTTCAAAATAACCCGGAACATACAAATCTTCATTAAAATCATATCCTCTCTCCTGCTCTTTGGGATACTCAATTCCCCGATACCAATCCGGCTGATAGTGGAATTCGTTCTTCTTGTTCAATTGCATATATAATTCGGGATAGCCCGGATACATGCATGTCTTGATCCCATTGTCCACCTCCTGATAGTCACGGCTGGCTTGTGCGTTCTCATGAGTATACTGACGGACGCTGCGGAAAGCCAGAAACGGACGCAAACGCAACGTAGTGGCCGAATGTGCCTCCAGCAAAGTATAACGGATTAAAATTCTATTTTCATGATGAACGAAAAGCTTTTCCTTCTTCAGAATCACACCACCTACCCGGTATATAGTGGTAGGAACTTTCTCACACTCGAATTCCCGGATATACTTGTGTCCCCTGGGGCTGTAATTGTCACCCTGATACTTATGAAGCCCCAGGTTAAATTCAGCGCCGTGTTGTATCACTGTTTCATCCAACGACGATAACAATACATGGTTTTCATCATCCAGCTCAGGCACCGGAATGACAAGCAATCCATGATATTTTCTCGTATTGCAATCAACAATGGTTGTACAATGGTAAGCCCCTGAACGGTTTGTGCGGAGAATTTCTTTCGGTAATGATTCCCCGAGGTTCGTCATAAGAGTCTTGTCAAATCGTAAGTAACTCATAGTTGTTATTTTAAGGTTATAAATCAAATTTCCATATCAATTTGTGTCACATATTATTTTTGTATGCAACGCTCAAAATTAGTAATTAAATGGATAAAGCAAAATTAAATAGCAAAATATTTTTCATTTTTCGCTCAAATATCCGTAGTATTGCACAGAAATCAGCATAATTATGACAAAATGAAACTTGAAATTCAAAAAATTCTATTGGCTTTTGCTCTTCCGTTATTACTTCTTTTCATTCTGTACACCCTGCGTACAATGGAAAGTGTCATGAATTGGGATTTTATCACCTGGGGCATATATCCCAAAGAAACCAAAGGAATAATGGGGATTCTCACTTCTCCGTTGATACACGCCGATTGGGGACATTTATTTGCGAACACTTTTCCTCTTCTTTTTTTATTATGGTGTCTGCTCTACTTTTATCGTGATTTGGGCATTGGTATACTTTTTTTCATCTGGATAGTCAGTGGAATACTTACATTTATAATAGGCAAGCCTGGATGGCATATAGGTGCCAGCAGTATAATTTATTCACTCGCCTTCTTTCTGTTCTTCAGTGGCATTCTCCGCAAACACGTTCCTTTAGTAGCCCTGTCATTGCTTGTCACCTTTCTATATGGCAGCCTGGTATGGAACATGTTCCCGCAGTTCGCTTCCTCCACCACTTCTTGGGAGGGACACTTGGGGGGCGCAGCGGCCGGAATAGCCGCAGCTATATTGTTCAGACACAAAGGTCCTCAACAACCGGAACTTTTCATTGACGAGGAAGAAGAAGATAACAGGAGTTATCCGGAAGACGAAGAAGTCATTACAAATCCGGACCAAGAAAAGAAAGAATGACTAAACCAATCTTTCCGCCTCATGAAGTCCAAAGGACCGGAAGGGATGAAAAAAGCAATAACCCGCTAACGGAATTAAACGAATGCTCATATCCTCCCTATTGTATAAGCCTTTTCTATCTTCAGATTAAACCTTTTTATACGGATATATTCTATCTCCATAGCCTTTGGAGTTATCTCCCAAGGCTATGGAGTTAACTCCAAAGCTTATGGAGACAACTCCAAAGGCTTGCGGAGATAAAACAGGCAGGAAGAAAACCCTTAACCATACGTCAGGAAAGGTTTAGGAATCCGAATAAAATATTTTAAGGATGAATCTGATTACAAGGCCACATACTCCTTACAGAAAAAAGTCTCCCTACGCCCTTCTTTTAAAAAGAAAAACTATAAAACCTTGTTTCAGGGAAGCACACCTTTGGAACAACAAAAGGTCCGGACTTGGAAAAGCCCGGACCTTTATTTTATATCCATCAATACAAGATATTAATACACCTCTACCTTTGCAGCAGCAGCCTTGCACTTGTCACGCAAAGCGTCCAAGTCACTGCCATTAGGAGCATAACAAACCACAACTCCCATACGGCGGTTCAATTTTGTATAAGGTTTACCAAAAATACGGAGATAAGTATTTGTCTCCTTACAAACTTCCTCTTCACCACGATAACGGGGAGCTTCCTTGCTGGCAATTGGAGAAAGAATCACTGCACTGGCCCCTATGCGTTCTTGTGTAATTTCAGGGATAGGAAGTCCTAACACCGCACGCAGATGCAACTCAAACTCATTTAAATTCTGAGTACCTGCCAAAGTCACCATTCCGGTATCATGCGGACGGGGAGAAAGTTCGGAGAAATAAACTCCGTTTTCATGACTCAAGAAAAATTCAACTCCCCAGATTCCCGCACCGGTCAAAGCCGCCGTCACTTTATCGGCCATACGCTGTGCCTCCTTCAAATGTTCGGGATCAATGTGCGCCGGCTGGAAACTTTCCCTATAATCTCCCCCTTTCTGTACATGTCCGATAGGCGGACAGAACAAAGTAGGACCGTTTTTCTGAGTGACGGTGAGCAAAGTAATCTCACTATCGAACTGAATAAATTCCTCAATGATCAATTCTTTAATATCTCCACGACTGCCTTCACACCCATAATGCCATGCCTGTTCCAACTCATCCGCGCTCTTGACCAAAGACTGGCCTTTGCCGGATGAAGACATCAAAGGTTTCACCACACAGGGAAAACCAATCTCTTTTGCGGCCTCCTGCAATTCTTCCAAAGACTTGGCATAGAAATACTTGGCTGTCTTTAATCCTAATTCCTTAGCTGCCAAATCACGAATGGCCTTGCGGTTCATCGTGAAATTCACTGCACGGGCACTCGGCACTACTTGAATACCTTCCTGTTCCAAATGATACAGACGTTCGGTACGGATAGCTTCAATTTCAGGCACAATTATATCCGGCTTGTGTTTGGCTACCACAGCATCCAACGCATCACCGTCAAGCATACTGAACACTTCAAATTCATCAGCCACCTGCATGGCCGGAGCACCTGCATAAGAGTCGCAAGCAATAACATACTGCCCTTTACGTTTTGCCGCAATGACGAATTCCTTACCTAATTCGCCAGAACCCAGCAATAAAATCTTCTTAGTCATAGTATTTATATATGTTTGATATTCCTTACAAAAAACGGAGAGTTGAGAACAAAACACCTCTTGATTCCCAACTTTCCATCTGCAAAGATAGTGTATTTTATAAACTATACGATATCATTGAAGCAATATTTGGATCATTCAGTACAAAGAAAACACCCACTCCCAACGCGATGAGCCACAATACGATAAATATAATTTTAGTTACAATGGACATGGGTTGCCAACCTCCAAAATGACGCATCAGCATGTGTATCAGTCCTATAATAGGAATACCGATAACCAGAATACCTGCTACGGACATAGCGACAGTCAACCCCGGAGAGCTACCCACCGTAGCCCAATTAACCGCAGGCAGCACCTCATAAAGCACAGCCGGCAATGCAGCAATCAGTCCCGTAGCCGCCATCAGCAATGCAAAAAAGACAATCAATAATACAAACAATACAGGCGCACAGCAAATAGCAATGAAAACAAGCAGGAACTTGATAAGGAACCCTGCCACAGACACAATCCCCTCCCCTATCTTTTGCAAGATACTCCTAGGACGGTCTGAGCGTACATAATCATTCACTTTTTCAAATCCGTCTGTTACAGTCTTGCCTATATTCTCCATATTAATAGCAGCCCCCTTCATGGCGAGTTTCTCGGGAGCGGTACGCGCCATAGGAATAATAATCCACGCTATGATATAAGCCAATATCACCCCATGAACAAAGAAACCAAGAACCAATAGAATGATACGTACCCAAGTAACATCCCATCCCATATAAGCAGCCAGTCCGGAAGCCACTCCACCTAGTACCTTATTGTCCGGATCACGAAACAAGCGGCGCATAGTGGTTCCTTTTTGTTTTTCCGAACCCGATGCTTCTCCACTTTCTTCATCGGAAAGATCTTCGGGTTTACCCATCCGGGCTATGATTTCTTCCACATCTTCAATGGTAATAACCTGTTTACCTTCATTCAAACGGTCGGTAAACAGCTCAGAGATACGTAATTCTATATCATGTACAATTTCTTCCGCTCCCTCCTCACGACAGAAGTGAATACGCAGGTTAGTTAAATAGTTATCCAACAAATGGTAAGCGTCTTCGTCTATATGATAAACGGTACCTCCTAAATTTATGGTTAAAGTCTTTTTCATTGTATCCTGTTTTTAATTGTTTTTTAAATGATTCACTGTATTCGCCAGCTCCTCCCAGGCAGCCTCCAGTCCGCTAAGGAATGTTTCACCCTGAGGAGTGAGACTATAATATTTACGAGGTGGTCCCTGAGTGGACTCTACCCATTCGTATGAGAGCAGGTCATCGTTTTTCAGCCGGGTAAGCAGCGGATAAAGCGTCCCTTCTACTACAATGAGCCGGGCTTCTTTCAATTTTTGAATGATATCCGAAGCATATGACGGCTCTTTGTGCAACAACAATAAAATGCAGTATTCCAGCATTCCTTTGCGCATCTGAGATCGTACATTGTCTACATTCATAATCTATAATACTTTGTTTGGCACAAATATATGTATTATACAAGTACCTTGTATTACATAGTTCTACTATTTTGCATAAATTAATATTTAAACAAGAAAAAGAAAGGAATCCCCTTTTTTTCTTGCAAAAAGTTTATCTTTGCCTCTCGTTATAACACTAAAAAGATATAAAGATCATGTTTACCATAAAAAAGGCAACGACCAATGATATTCAGTTGATTAACGAGATGGCTCAGATCGTGTTTCCGGCTACCTACCGGGAAATTCTTTCAAAAGAACAATTGGATTACATGATGGACTGGATGTACTCTCCGAAAAACCTGCGTAAACAAATGGAAGAGGAAGGGCACATCTATTACATAGCTTACAAAGATGGAGAAGCTGCCGGATATGTTTCCATACAGCCCGAAGGAGAACATTTATTTCATCTGCAGAAAATCTATGTACTTCCCCTTTTTCAAGGTTGCCGGTTGGGCAAAGCACTATTTGAGCAGGCCGTCAAAGCAATTAAAGAAATCCATCCCGGACCTTGCGAAATGCATTTGAATGTAAACCGTAACAATAAGGCTTTACAATTCTACCAACATTTGGGAATGGAAAAAGTTGCAGAAGGAGATTTCCATATAGGCAACGGATATTATATGAACGATTATATCATGGGACTGAAAATCTAACCCTATCTTACAAAAACAAAATGGACGAATATCGTATCAATGGATTGACCATAAAAGAAAATTTGCTGCAACTGGCAGAAAATGGAAATAAAAAGTTTACCGAATCGCTGCATCCGGGAATAGAAAATGTATTGGGTATCCGCATCCCTGCCCTAAGGCGGTTAGGAGCACAAATTGCCAAAGATGACTGGGAGAGTTATCTACAGACTGCGGATACTTATTATATGGAGGAACGTATGCTACAAGGTATGGTAATAAGTAATCTGAAAATGAAAGACACGCAAGCATATCTTTCACTGGTTGCCCGGTTTATTGCCATCATCAACAGTTGGTCTGTTTGTGACACCTTTGACTTTTACGGCAAACAACGGTTTGTGGACAAGAACAAGAAAAGGGTCTGGCTATTTTTGGAAGACCGGATGAAATCCGACAAAGAATATGAAATACGTTTCGGAGTAGTAATGGCAATGGCTCATTATATTGACGAAGAGTATATAGACAACGTATTGCAATGGATGGACCGGATCAGTCACGAAGGATATTATGTGAAGATGGCTGTAGCATGGGCTTTATCCGTATGTTATGTCAAGTTTCCTCAAAAAACGATGAACTATCTGAAGGAAAATCATTTAGATGACTTTACTTACAATAAGGCACTACAAAAAATCATAGAATCTTATCGGGTAAGCACGGAGGACAAAGAAATCATCCGCAGCATGAAAAGAAAAAACAAATAATGTCCATTTACCGCAAAGAGGCTTTGAATCCTTCCGAAAGAAATTCACCATTCATATTCGGAAAGATTCAAACCGCTCCAGCAGCTATTAATAATCGGGAAAAGTTATTCCTCCCAAACCAAATAAGCTGAAACCAGCCAATGATTCAATTTATTGCCATCTACCTGTTGTGCCTCAGGGATACTTACCTTAAAAGAATGTTTACCGGCCGACAAGTCACCAATAACAGCCTCCTCAGGCATCACATCGCTACCCGGACACCAATTGGAACGGGACAAATCCGAAGAAGCCAAAGGTTCTTCAATCTCTTTTGTCGTATACCCCTTATCACCTATATATGCGGCAACTCGTGGTATCAGCCATACTCCCGTGGCCGGATTAAAACGGCGGAAAGAAGCACAGTCATCACGCCAAGGAATGAAATTCAACACCTCCTTGCCATCAACAGACACGATGTTCCGTTTCTCCACAAACTCATCTCCGCCACTATGTCCTCCGTGACCTGTTACAATATACTTCAAACGAACATTCTTGGCAGCTTTCGGCATATCAAAATCCATCACCACATCTTTGCGTGAGAAAATATCCGGATAAGTCTGTCCGATATAATACACCGTATTCATCAAAGGCTTCACACGGCGCTCCGGCATCACGTCGCAAGTGATCTTACTCTCCTTCACATCCAATTCCATACTGGCCACATACCCCTCGGCAGTCCATGTATCAATATAAATTCCCACGTATGCCTCTCTCTCCAATGCCGGATAAAGATCGGTAATATCCTGCACCCAAGTCACACTCTTTTCCCATTTCGGGATATATACAGGACGCCTCTTGCTGCTCAAAGAATCATTATCCGAACTATAATACCCCACACCGAACGGGGTCATAAAACGCATCAGTTCAAGGGTAGGCACATAATCCTGACCCGGAACAATACCAATCATTTTTTCATATTTGGTACTGTCTACCGCAGGAAACGCCCTCTTGCCTTCGGCTATATTCATCAGATTAATCACCGATTCTTTGGGAAGCACAAAACAAGAGCCAGATTTATCCCAACGGTCACCATTGGAAGCTACAGTTACTTTCAGGGTAACATCCACATCCCTTTTATAATCGGGCAAGGTTATTTTCTTTAAAATGATACGCCCGTTTACCAGACGGATCACTCCGTCAGCATTGGCAGGAGTATAATTAGGGAAAGAATCGGGACGAAAACAAACAGGGGTTTTGTCGAATACTTGAATATGAGTATTTCCCAATGCCGGTAATTCTTTGTGATTTGCAGCATCGGCCGGCATCATAAAAGTTGCCGCCACAGCCAGTGGGGCAATAAAGGTCAGCAGGTTCATTCTTTTTAATTATAGGTTAGTAATCAAGGGTATATAAATTAATTTCACAAAAAACTACACGGACCTACACAAATCGTCCGATCTGTATAAATCCATGTAGTCTATAATAAAAAAAGGAATTATTGATGCTGTTCACGCAACAAATCATTCACAGTCTTCACCGGATTAAAGGTACTCAACGGCACTTCAACAAAAACAGTGTTCCAGTCACTCATTGCGCCGTTCCACAAGCCCGGAAGCTCCAATGCTTTCAGTTCTCTACCGTTCTTTGATTTATAAGAGATAAAACCTGTAGCCTTATCCACATACTTCACCAAGTCGAATTTGTTTCCTTTATAATCGCGTACCGCACACACCAAATCCACCGGATTAAAGTGAGTACCCTTCTCGAACATCTCTTTCTTGACCGGATCATTCATGTCAATCTGAGAACTTTCCAAAATTTGCAATGAAACAGTACCATCCGCATTATAAGCCAGGAACGGGCCGCCTCCCGGTTCACCCACATTCTTCACCATACCGCATACACGCATCGGACGGTTCAACTTCTTACGCAGATAAATAACCAGGTCGGCATCTTCCAGATCCTTGATATCCAGTTTGCGGCAACATAAAGTCTGCTGTAAGAAACGAATGATCTCTTCCAGCTGCGCATGTGTATATTTACCGCCATCCAGTAATTCCAAATATTCAAATACCTGCTTCTGCAGAGTAACCAGTACCCCCGCAATCAGCTTTTTATACGTAACAGTATCCTCTTTCAAGCGATCGGGAACCACATTATCTATATTCTTGATAAAGATAACATCGGCATCCAAATCATTCAGGTTCTCAATCAGCGCGCCGTGCCCCCCCGGACGGAACAACAGCTTGCCTTTATCGCGGAAAGGTTTGTTCTCCATATCGGCAGCAACCGTATCCGTACTCGGCTTCTGTTCAGAAAACGACACATCATATTCCACCCCGTATTTCTTTGCATAAACGGCAACCTTCTCTTCCACCAGCTTTGTGAACAACTCACGATGTTCCGTAGAGACGGTGAAATGCACATTCACTTTTCCGGTCTTGCCTGCCGCATACAACGCACCCTCCACCAAATGTTCTTCCAGCGGTGTACGCACACCATCCGCATACCGATGGAATTTCAACAACCCCTTCGGTAATGCCCCATAGTTCAAGCCGGCAGCTTCCAACAAATTGGCTACTATAGGTTTATACTCCTTCCCGGCCATCAAAGCATCAATATCCTTTCCTGTATTATCCATACAAGCCGCATTCAAGTCATTGTAGAATGCGAAGCTATGAATATGGTCGAAAAATTTCTTTTCGAAATCAGTCTTCGGAGTATTATAATCAGCCCCCAGGAATTCGAACAAATTCTTGAACATGCGGCTGGCAGCACCAGAGGCGGGTACAAACTTCACGATAGTTTTCTCCCCTTCCTTATATGTATCCCATGCTTCCAAATAATTTTTCATTTCATTTTCGGCGGGAGCCATGATTCCCTTTTCAACAGAAGCGGCTGCATCCAACTTCAAAAATGGGAAACCCTTTTCAAAGCAAGCCAGTTGTTCTGCAATCTGCTGCTCGGAAATTCCTTTTTTCACTAATAAGTCTTTGTCTTCAGGTGTTAACATAAGTACATGATTTTATATGGTTTAAATAAATTGTTACCTTATTCTTTCACTATTAATTGCCCAAAAATACAAAAAAATGCGAGAACACTACCTAATAAATAAAGAAAAAAACTACCTTTACCCTCGAAAAGATTTCACGTGTTATGGAAGAAAAAGCATTTTTCACAGCCAAAGAGCGTGAGCAACTGTTCGCCCTCTATAAACGATTGCTGCAATTATCCGGCGACACCTTGCAGAAGGGTGATTGCCATAAGTTAAAAATACACCTCATAAAAGCAGTTGCCGAAGGTAACCTGCCACGAAATTGTTTCGGAATGAATCCTATCATCAAAGATATGCAGACCGCTGTCATCGTGGCCGAGGAAATTGGGATGAAACGGGCTTCCATCCTGGGGATCATGCTGCACGAATCGGTAAAGAACCATTTATGCACCTTAGCATCTGTACAACAGGAATATGGAGAGGATGTAGCGGGGATCATACGCGGTCTTGTGAAAATCAATGAGCTATACTCCAAAAGCCCTACCATAGAATCGGAAAATTTCCGCAACCTGCTGCTCTCCTTTGCCGAAGACATGCGTGTTATTCTGATCATCATTGCAGACCGCGTGAACCTGATGAGACAGATAAAGGAGACTCCCAATATAGAAGCACGCACCCAAGTAGCCAACGAAGCTGCCTATCTGTACGCACCGCTGGCACACAAGCTGGGGCTATACAAACTGAAATCGGAGCTGGAAGACCTTTCCTTGAAATATACTGAACACGACGTATATTATCATATAAAGGACAAACTGAACGAAACGAAAGCCTCCCGTGACAAATACATAGCCGCCTTTATCGAACCGATACAGCATAAGCTGGAAGAAGCAGGATTGAAGTTCCACATGAAAGGGCGTACCAAGTCCATCCATTCCATCTATCAGAAAATGAAGAAACAGAAATGTCCCTTCGAAGGAGTGTATGACTTGTTTGCCATCCGAATCATTCTGGACTCTCCCGTCGACAAGGAAAAACAAGAATGCTGGCAGGTATATTCCATTGTGACCGATATGTATATGCCCAATCCCAAACGTCTGCGCGACTGGCTCTCCGTACCCAAAAGTAACGGATACGAATCCTTGCATACCACTGTAATGGGGCCTGAAGGCAAATGGGTGGAAGTACAGATACGCACCGAACGCATGGACGAGATAGCGGAACGTGGTCTGGCAGCCCACTGGCGTTACAAAGGCGTAAAAGGAGAAAGCGGTCTGGATGAATGGCTGACCTCCATCCGGGAAACACTGGAGAACGCCGACAGTGACCTGGAAGTGATGGACCAGTTCAAACTGGAATTATACGAAGACGAAGTATTCGTATTCACCCCCAAAGGTGACTTGTACAAGATGCCGAAAGGAGCGACCGTACTGGACTTTGCTTTCGCCATCCACAGCAAACTGGGGTCCAAGTGTATCGGAGCAAAGGTGAACGGAAAGAACGCACAATTAAAGCAAACGCTGAACAGCGGTGACCAGGTAGAAGTCATGACTTCAAACACCCAGACACCCAAACGCGACTGGCTGAACATCGTCACCACTTCGAAGGCAAGAACCAAAATACGCCAGGCCATCAAAGAGATAGAAGCCCGCCAGACAGAGTTCGCCAAAGAAACCATAGAACGTAAATTCAAGAACCGCAAACTGGAATACGATGAAGCAGTGATGATGCGCCTGATAAAAAAGCTGGGATACAAAACCGTAACCGAGTTCTACCAGGACATAGCCAACGAGACAAGAGATGCGAACGACATCATCGAAAAATACCTGGAACTGAAGAAAAAGGAAACGGAAAACCGGGAAGATATTGTCTATCGCAGCGCCGAGAATTTCAGCATGCAGACAGCACAGGACGACAAGACCTTCAAAGAGGACGTACTGGTCATTGATCAGAATTTGAAAGGACTGGACTTCAAATTAGCCAAATGCTGTAACCCTATCTATGGCGATGATGTATTCGGATTTGTAACCATCAGCGGAGGAATCAAAATACACCGTACCGACTGTCCTAACGCACGGGAGTTGCAATCACGTTTCGCCTACCGTATCGTAAAGGCGCGTTGGGCTGGGAAAAGCCACGGCAAACAATACCCCATCACGCTGCGCATCGTTGGCCATGACGATATAGGAATTGTGACAAATATCACCTCCATTATCAATAAGGAAAACGATATCCTGCTCCGTTCCATCAGTATCGACTCGCACGACGGGCTGTTCAGCGGCATGATGACCGTAATGGTAGATGATACTTCAAAGCTGGAATCATTAGTAAAAAAGATAAAGACAGTAAAAGGAGTAAAACAGGTAAACAGAGGATAAACTCACCCCAAACTTAAAAAAATGAATGAACTGCATAAACGACTAAAAAGCTTTACATACGCCTGGAAAGGCGTATGTAGTTTTTTAAGCAAGGAACACAATGCCTGGATACATTGCGCAGCCATCATCGCCGTAACCATTGCAGGCATCCGGTTTGAAATAACACGCACCGAATGGCTTGTCATCCTCCTGTGCTTTGCAATGGTACTGGCTGCCGAAGCATTCAACACAGCCATAGAACGCCTGGTAAACCTGGTATCACCAGACTACCATCCTATAGCCGGAGACGTAAAGGACATAGCGGCAGGAGCCGTACTGATTTGCGCTATCTTTGCCGCCCTCATAGGGTTGATTATCTTTGTCCCTTATTTTTAAAGGTGTTAATTTACCATTTATTTCACTAACAGTTAAAGACCTTTTATAAAAAAAACAGTAATTTAGCCCCGATAATTTTTAAAAAGTGGAACTAATGAAGAAAATTTTGCTTTCAACATTATTGTTGATTATAGGGTTAACCACATACGCAGCCGTATGGCAATCTCAAGGAGAAGCAGAAATAACCTTTGAGAAAACAACACATAACTTCGGTTCATTCCCCGAGTCTAGCCCGAAAGTTACTTGCGTTTTCAAATTCAAAAATTCGGGAGACGGTCCCTTGGTCATTCATCAAGCGATCGCATCTTGCGGATGTACTGTTCCCCAATATCCTAAAGAGCCCATCAAACCGGGTGAAAGTGGACAGATAACAGTGACTTATAATGGAGCCGGCAAATTTCCGGGACATTTCAAGAAATCAATCACTATCCGCACAAACGGGAAAAATGAAATGACACGTCTTTATATAGAAGGTGATATGACCCCGAAAAGCACAGTTGCAGAATAGAATTCTCACATCATAAGAGAGAGGATGTATCAAAACAAAAGAAGATTCGAGTTTGATACATCCTCTTTTTATATCCGGAAAACACTGCCCCGCCTGCCTGTATCCAAGTAAAGACAAAAAAATAAGAAAAAAAGAACATTTTTCCCCAATAATAAGCCACTCTTATTCTGATTAAAATAACGTACTTTGCAGCAAATTTAAGAGAACAATGACAAACAAGCTATTATTCTTTGTCCTGCTGGCCCTCTGTTTCAGTGGCTGTGACATGCTGGAAACCCATCCATACGATGTACATATTACAGGAGAAAGAGAACTGACCAACAAAAACATCCAGTTGATAGAAAACAAAATGCAAGGCAAAAAAACAATCCGCTTTGCCATGATCAGTGATACCCAACGATGGTACAACTCTACCGAAGATGTTGTAAAAGCCCTCAATGCCCGTGGTGACATAGACTTTGTCATTCACGGAGGAGACCAGTCCGATTTCGGCGTCACAAAAGAATTCATATGGATGCGGGACATATTTAACAAATTCCAGATGCCCTACGTATGCCTTTTAGGCAACCACGACTGCCTGGGTACAGGTGAAGACGCATACAGAGCCATTTATGGAGATCCCAACTTCGCCTTCACAGCCGGAAATGTACGCTTTATCTGCCTCAATACCAATGCGATGGAATATGATTATTCGGAACCGGTTCCCGATTTCAATTTTATAGAAAATGAACTGAACAACCTGTCGCCTGAAATAGAAAAAACGGTATTCGCAATGCACGTAAAACCTTTTGAATTTGTATTCAACAACAATGTAGCAAAAATCTTCCAACTATACGTCAACCAGTTCCCCAAAGTCCAGTTCTGTCTTTACGGCCATGAACACAAATTCGCAGTAGATGATCTATTCAACGACGGAGTTCTGTATTTCCAATGCCCCTGCATAGACAAACGCATCTACTTATTATTCACCATTAAAGAAGATGGAACCTACGATTATGAAACAGTTGAATTTTAAAAAGATATTTCTGAACCTATTGTGGCCACTATTGCCTTTTACGGCACAAGCCCAAGAAAATAATACACTTTACTCCATCTTATCCAAAGACAACATACTTGTCTCCTCTCCTTCCGTTCAAAACCAAGAGGAAGATATTGTAACCCAAATGCCAAACCGGCACCATAAATACGACAAGCGCGTACACCGTTACAGGCGTGCGTGGGAAGCTTTGATCCCCACCCACACCAAATTACAGTACGCCGGTGGAATGGGCCTGTTATCCTGGGGCATAGGCTGGGATTATGGAAAAAGAGGCCAATGGGAAACCGATCTTCTTTTGGGCTTCATCCCCCGCTACTCATCCAAACATTTCAAGATGACCATGACCTTGAAACAGAATTATATCCCGTGGAGTATCTGGCTGGGCAAAGACTTCTCGCTGGAACCGCTGACTACCGGAATCTATTTCAACACCGTATTCAGCGATGATTTCTGGACAAGCGAACCTGAGCGCTATCCCCGTGGATACTACGGATTTTCCACCCGTATCCGCACCCATATCTTTCTGGGACAACGCGTCCGTTTCGATGTGCCCGAAAAGTACCGGAAGTTCTCTAAAAGCATCACCGCATTCTACGAAATCAGCACATGCGATTTATACGTTGTCAGTGCGTTCAACAACAGTTATTTGAAACCCGATGACTATCTGAGACTATCATTTGGATTGAAATTTCAGATATTCTAATCAAATCATGAGGATGTTTCTCTATTTTTTCACTATTTTTGGGCATTTATTATGATAAATTTCAAAAATAACAACATAGAGAAACATGAAACAAGAAGAAGAAAAATCGGTTGGATTGCCCGATAACGCGTTCCGACCTCTGAAACCGGGGGAACAATATCACCCCATCATGTCACCAAACAAAAAATATCCCGAAGTAAACCTATGGTCTGTGCTATGGGGTATCGCCATGGCGGTATTATTCTCGGCGGCCGCAGCTTACCTGGGATTAAAAGTGGGACAGGTTTTTGAAGCCGCCATCCCTATCGCCATCATCGCCGTAGGTGTATCGGGAGCCGCCAAGCGTAAAAACGCGTTAGGTGAGAATGTCATCATCCAATCCATCGGTGCCTGTTCGGGAGTCATAGTGGCAGGAGCCATCTTCACATTGCCCGCCCTTTATATATTGCAGGACAAATACCCCGAAATGACAGTCAACTTCTTTCAGATGTTTGTCAGCTCACTGCTGGGAGGTATTTTGGGGATCCTGTTCCTCATCCCCTTCCGTAAATATTTCGTCAGCGACAAACATGGCGAATATCCCTTCCCCGAAGCCACTGCCAGTACGCAAGTGCTTGTTTCCGGCGAGAAAGGCGGAAGCCAGGCAAAGCCATTGCTTTTTGCAGGACTAATAGGAGGTCTGTACGATTTCATTGTAGCCACATTCGGCTGGTGGAATGAAAACTTCACCACCCGCGTATGCGGCTGGGGTGAGATGGTTGCCGAAAAAGCCAAACTGGTGATGAAAATAAACACCGGTGCAGCAGTATTAGGCCTAGGCTATATTGTCGGCTTGAAATACGCGGCTATCATTTGTGCCGGTTCATTGGTGGTATGGCTGGTTATTGTTCCAGGTATGGCCCTGTTGTTCGGCGACCAAGTGCTGAATGCATGGAATCCGGCCTTGACACAAACCATCAGCGAAATGTCACCCGAAGTTATATTCAAGGAATATGCCAAAAGTATCGGTATTGGTGGTATCGCCATGGCCGGTGTGATCGGTATCGTGCGCTCATGGGGCATTATAAAGAGTGCTGTGGGACTGGCCGCCAAAGAGATGGGCGGCAAGAAGGTGGAAGCAAACGTCATCCGCACGCAGAAAGACCTTTCCATGAAAATAATCGCCTTCGGGTCCATCTTCACCATCCTGCTGATCTTACTGTTCTTCTTTTTTGATGTGATGCATGGAAATGTATTACACAGCATTGTAGCCATCCTGCTCGTAGCCGGCATTGCATTCCTGTTCACCACCGTAGCAGCCAACGCTATCGCCATAGTCGGCACTAACCCTGTATCGGGAATGACACTGATGACACTGATACTTGCCTCAGTAGTAATGGTTGCCGTTGGACTGAAAGGTGCTACCGGCATGGTTGCTGCACTGGTTATGGGTGGTGTGGTTTGTACGGCACTCTCTATGGCAGGCGGATTCATCACAGACTTGAAAATAGGTTACTGGCTGGGCAGTACTCCTGCCAAACAGGAAACATGGAAATTCCTCGGCACACTAGTATCGGCAGCAACTGTGGGCGGCGTCATCATGATCCTGAACAAGACCTACGGCTTCTCCACCGGCGCATTGGCAGCTCCGCAGGCCAACGCGATGGCAGCCGTAATAGACCCGCTGATGAACGGTGTAGGCGCTCCCTGGCTGCTTTACGGAATAGGCGCTGTGCTGGCATTGGTGCTGACCTACTTCAAAGTACCCGCACTGGCTTTTGCGCTGGGTATGTTCATTCCACTGGAATTGAACCTGCCGTTGCTGGTAGGTGGAGCGGTGAACTGGTATGTCACTACCCGCAGCAAAGACGAGGCAGTGAATGCCGAACGTGGCGAGAAGGGAACTTTGCTGGCATCCGGATTCATAGCCGGAGGCGCATTGATGGGGGTTGTCAGTGCCGCCATGCGCTTTGGCGGTATCAATCTGATCAACGAAGAATGGCTGAGCAACCCGTTGAGCGAAGTGCTGTCAATGGCCGCCTATATCCTCCTGATCATATGGCTGGTTAAAGCCAGTATGCATATAAAGAAAAAATAACCCTTTTTCAAATACCGTGAAAATAAAAGCTATATGAAACGAATCTTACTAATGAGTTTACTTGCAATCTCTACCGCATTATCTGCCCAGAAACCTGTAGAGTTGGAATTATGGCCCGATGGCGCCCCCAACTCCAACGGCATCACCACTCCCGAGCAGAAATTAGAGAACAACCGGATTTCCAATGTCAGTGAGCCTACCCTTACCATTTATCCGGCAGCCAAACCGAACGGACTGGCTGTCGTGGCTTGTCCCGGAGGGGGATACATACGCCTGGCAATGAATCACGAAGGGCACGATATGGCAGACTGGTTCAACGCACAAGGCATCACATACGCCGTATTGAAATACCGTATGCCAAACGGACACCATGATGTACCGTTGAGCGACGCCCATCAGGCTATCCGGCTGATGAGAGAACACGCCAACGAATGGCATATTCAAAAAGTGGGTATCATGGGGGCCTCTGCGGGCGGACATCTGGCCAGTACGGCAGCCACCCACTATACAGCCGGAACGCGTCCGGATTTTCAGATCCTGTTTTATCCCGTCATAAGCATGGATCTGTCCAACTGCCATAAGGGCTCACGTGACAATCTTTTAGGGAAAAGCCCGTCAGAAGAGCTAGTGAGACTTTACTCCAATGAACTGCAAGTAACAGGCGACACTCCTCCCGCCTTCATCATGCATAGCAGCGATGACGGAGCTGTACCCGTCAGCAACAGCGTGAGCTATTACCTGGCGCTGGTAAAGAATAAAGTCCCTGCTTCCCTCCACACCTATCCTATCGGCGGCCACGGCTGGGGTTTCCGCGACAGCTTTACCTATAAGCGCCAATGGACGGGAGAATTAGAAAAATGGCTGAGAGAAATACTGTAAAAAAGCAAGGAGATCTGGCAAAACAAAAATGACTGCTCCGAAAAGTTACAGATAGTAATTATAACACTTATTCATTGGCCATTACCTGTCACAGGTGTGGTATAAACGTATTTGAATACCTATGCGACATTATAGACCGTTGTGCCGCATGGTTTCCCAATACCTCTATAGAAAAATATCGTGATTTACTTCCGGGCAAATGGAAGCAGACACAAAAATAGCCGCCCCAAAATCTGGACGGCTATCTTTTTTATAGCTTATACGCTATCGCGGAAGGTTGTACCAATACAGAGTTTGATGCGACCCTTTCTTTAGTCTTTTAGGATGCTCAAATTATAAATTCATATTTCCAAAAACTGGATTTTGACACACCCACTTTCTATTTCCGATAAACACCTGCATCTTTATCTGCAGAAGACAAAAAACAGGCATTCGTTTCTCTTTCGCTTATTTTCTTGCGCCAAGTTGAATATCCAAATGATACAAAGCCACATCACCACCCAGCTTGATCTTGTCCAAAATACCCTGAACGGTAGCTTCCTCTTCTACCTGCTCGCGTACAAATCCCCACAAGAAATCCTGAGAAGCCTTGTCCTTTTCAGCAGAAGCAACATCTACCAGTTTGTCAATCAATTCGGAAACATGGCATTCATGCTTGTATACATGCTCGAACACATCCAGCGGAGAAGCCCATTCCTGAGGAACAGCATCCACAGCCCCCACCTTGGCTTGTCCGCCACGTTTCATCACATATTGCGCCAACACATCAGCATGATCACTCTCCTCATGAGCCTGCGCTTTCATCCATGAAGCAAAACCTTCATAGCCTTTCGCAGCGAAGAAATAAGACATGGAAAGATAAAGATTGGCCGACCACATTTCGGCTACAATCTGAGCATTAATTGCTTCTTGTAATTTTTGTGAAATCATAATTTTTATTTTTTAGTTAAATTGTAACTGTTGCAAATATATAATTTTTCTAGCGATTAACACTATGTCCGTTCACCTTTTTATAAAAATTATATTTTATCTCATCCAAGTCTTTGCGATTCAAAAGAAAAGTCTTACCTTTGCACCCGCTAATACGGGTTATTAGCATTAATTCAAATCATTAATTATAAAAACATTATTTAGAAATGGCAACTAAAATCAGATTGCAAAGAAACGGACGCAAAAGCTATGCGTTTTATTCAATCGTTATCGCAGACGTAAGAGCTCCACGTGATGGTAAATTTACTGAAAAAATTGGTACTTACAACCCTAATACCAATCCTGCCACAGTAGATTTGAATTTTGAACGCGCACTTCATTGGGTAATGTGCGGTGCACAGCCTACTGACACAGTACGTAACATCTTGTCAAAAGAAGGTGTTTACATGAAAAAGCACTTGCTGGGCGGTGTTGCCAAAGGCGCATTCACAGAAGCAGAAGCTGAAGCTAAATTCGAAGCTTGGAAGAACAACAAACAATCTGGTCTGGCTACTTTGAAGGCTAAACTGGATGAAGCAAAGAAAGCTGAAGCAAAAGCTCGTTTGGAAGCTGAAAAGAAAGTAAATGAAGAAATTGCCAAGAAAGTAGCTGAGAAGAAAGCTGCTGAAGCCGCTGCCAAAGCTGAAGCAGAAGCCGCTAACGCTCCTGCTGAAGAAGCACCTGCTGCTGAAGCTACTGAAGCTCCTGCTGAAGCATAATTCAATTTTACTTCAAAAAGAACAGCTCCTCTGATCTATATCGGAGGAGTTTTTTTATGCTCTTATCCGAGGAATCAAAGGGAGTTTATCTCATCTTCCGAAAGTCCGGTAACTTTTGCGATTTCAGCTATGGAAAGCCCGGCATTCTTCAAATTTCCTGCAATAGCTTTGGCTTTCATCCATTCACCTTCTGCAATGCCTTTCTGAATAGCTGTATTAATCACATTGTTCCAATCTCTATATACTTTCAAACTCTCCTCATAGGCATAAAGGTTCTCTTTTGAGAACTGAGCAATTTCGGCAGCCTCAAACAGCCGGTTGAACACACGTTCTTGAAGGGAAGTAGGACGTTCCATCAAACGGGCCAGATTCTTGAGCACAAACATCCATTTATCAAACAACGTATCCAACTCCTGCTCGGTTTTATGGAATTTAGGCATTTCCAGATACACAAAAGTCAGTTTGTCAAAAAACACTTCATGAGTAGTTGTATCCATCAGCTTCACTTCATGGCGGAAGCCGGAAGACGAAACATCATCCAAGGCAAAATTCAAGATACCGATCACATACACTGCTTTCAGTTCATAGTTCCAGATTTCCCCTTTAATAGCCTGTTCCCTGATAGGATAGGTAGCATAATAAATACTCCGGTCCTTGAAAAACTGTTGCTCCCCTCTCTGCATTTCTATCAGAATCTTTTCTCCTTTTTCATTTTCACAATAGACATCAAAGACAGCCCGGCGGTCAGTCTCTTTGCTGCCCAGATGCTCTGTATTCAAGTAGATGACATCCTCAATGACCTGCTTGCCATCGAACAAGGCATTCAAGAAGCCAATAAGAATCTCTTTGTTCAAGTCGGTTCCAAACAATAATTTGAATGCAAAGTCCGTATAGGGATTTACATATCTTTCACGCAATCCTTCACTACACATAAGCGTTTGATATTTAAAGTTATTTTAATTCTGTTGAAAGCAGTTCAATACAAAGGAACGAAAAAAAGCGGATTTCAAGAAAGTTATCTGCTAATAAATTGTTAATGTTCCAATATGTCACTCACCTCTATAGGGAGAAAGCATTTATACAAAGACGGGAATAACTGTATAAAGAGTTTCGTAATAAAAAAGAAAAAGGACTGTCCTGCCGGTTAACTCCTTATGTTTTTAACTTACAGCCTGTAAATATTCAAAGAAATATCATGCAACAGGCTTGAGGTCGCTACTTTTCTACCCTCTAACGATGAGTTCACATCCTTTACTTATAAACTGTAAGCAACAATAAAGGGGCTGTCATTCACGACCAGCCCCTTTATTTATCTTCAAATTTAAAACCTTATTTTGTTACTTCAGGCTCACCTTGCAGTTCAAATTTAGCATTTCCTAAACCTTTAAAAGTATAAGTATAAGTAAATGTTTCAAGCCCATTATACACTTTTGCAGAAATGACATAGAAACAATCAACCCCACTTACTTGCGCGCCGGCTGTAGGATACTCTGTTGCCAAGATCAATTCAATACCCTCCTGAACCATAGACAACAAATAAGCCTCAGCCTCTTTATCATCTGCCGGCACCACCCCATCGGGGTCATTCGAACGGCGTTTAGCCAACTGGATATTGAAGTTTACATAATAAGAGCTGCCACCGAACCAGTATTCCGAGTTTCCATATTTGGCATCCATATACCCAGCATCCTTATTCGCTTTCACCCAATTTTCCAAAATCAAATAATCTTCGGAAGCCAATGATTTCGTTACCGTCGGATCAAACAACCACTCGGTTCCATTATGTACAAAATTCACTTTTTCTTTCAGTTCAATATTGTTATTCAGAACCCATGTACCCTCCTTGAACAAATACTCGTCCACCTCAATCGTCGTTACCTTATTATAATATTTGTACATGACGGCTTTTGAATCCCCTTCCTGGGCATATGGAAATTTCTGAGCCAGGAACTGGGGCAGATAATTCTCCGGAGCATCCGAAGTGCTGAAGTTATCATGACTGCCCGGGCTTCCCATAGCGTCATAATCGGCAGGAGCCACTACAACCAATCTGCTATCTTCTTTAACCTTCCAATCCGTTCCGTCAAACTGATACAATGCATTATAAGGCTTTTCATTCGTCGGAGCCAATACAGCCGATGAAATACTTACATTATCGAGCTGAACAGTAGTGGTTTTCGCCTTGGGCCCCTCGCCTACATAGCGGAACGCAACATAAACGCTTTTACCATTGTATGCCTCCAGACCGGCTTTCCCTACATTCACAAAATTATCGTTGTAGCCGTTGGCAGGCCCTTCAGGGAAAGTGAACTGGTCTTTCACGCTAGTCCACTGTGCCATATCAATCGAACCATTTCCCGCATATGTATCGGAAACCAATACATCCAGACAATCTGCATTATAGTATCCGAACTTTATGTCGAAAGACAGTCCGGCATCTTTGCTCGTCACTGCTACTGCCGGAGAAATGAACCAAGTATCCACTTCACCCTCAAAATTGTTGGCCGAGAATTGTGCATAACCATTATTGCTATAGATCTTTCCCTGCCATTTTTTATCACCTTTCAATGTCACCTGCTCCCAGCCTTCCAATACGATATCTTTGTCTTTTTCAACCGTTTCAAAGTCCTGAGAGTACAAATCCTCACCTGTAAATTCAGGGTCAACATCGTCATATTTGTAATCCACCAGCACAAGATCACCTTTTGCCGCATCCTTATACTGACCGGCCAGCCACCCGGGCAATACGGTAGCTGGAGCATGTGCCGGAGCCAGGAACTTCACGGGAGAGCCTTCACCCCACAAAGCCTCATAATCCTTATCACCCAAAGAAGTATTAGTCACTGTCCTATACTCCAGTACGTAATCGGAAGGAGTATTCTGATAGTTATAGGTCACTCCTACCGAAGAACCTTTCCCCCATGAAGGCAGCATCTTCGCGATGATGGAAGGAACATACTTCTCAGCCGATGCAAACTCGTTCAGAGCCTTATCCGTCTTGACGGCATTCGCCAAGGCTTTTTCAGCATCCGAAGTGGCAGCCTTCGCCGCTGCAGAGCTGATCGTTTCGTAATCGGCATCAGTCAGTACATATTCCGCCATCGTCTGGGTGTTCGTTGTACCTTCCGCATCGATTTCATTATAAATATCGTCCATGGGATCACATGCCGCAGCAAAGAATCCCAACAAAGACCATGCAATTAAATTATATTTTAACTTCATATTTATTGACTATTTTAGAGATTAAAAGATTACTTTAAAACCGGCAGACCATGTAGTACCGAAGCCATAATATACCAATGCAGTTTTCCAGTCATGGTTCGTACCGTCCTTAGCATCGGCTATATATTCCGTATTAGTCAAATTATATACATTACTGTATACGATGGCACGGATATCTTTGGTAATATTGAAACGATAGTTCATGCCCAAATCAATCGTACCATAATCTGGCAACTTCCAGGAGTCAATACCGGCATCCGCTTCATTCACCCGGTTCTGAGGATCGAAGTCTGCATAGTTCTTGCCGAAGAAGTTGTAGTCGGCCGAGATTTTAAATCCTTTGAACGGTTCCCAAGAAGCGCTCAATGCGGAAGTGAGCTGTGCGGAGTTACCCACATGGACATCTTTCAGATAAGCGTCGTATGTTCCGATAGGATTATTCGCTTCATCATACATAGTGAAGTGAATATCATCTTTCCATTTCCAATCGCCTAAAGAGAACATACCTTTCAATTCAAAGGACTTGACAGGACGGTAAGTCGCTTCCAGCTCCACACCCATGTGAACAGCGTCCAAGCCTGTAAGGTTGGCATATTCCTGACCGATCTTACGGCGCAAGGACTTATCCATCCATTGAGTGTAATAACCATTCAATGCAATATTGACCTGTTCCGTGCTAAATCCATAACCCAATTCAAACGTAGTAATTTTTTCGTAGGGTACATCCTTTTCGGGAGCTGCCGTATTGCTTGCAAAGACAGAGTTGAAGAAAGGCGCGCGGGTAAAATATCCTGCATTGACAAATACATTGTGGTTGTCATTGAACTTATAGTTAAAACCACCCTTCACGCTCCAAGGCAGGAAATTCTGAAGGCTGGACACTCTGTCCAGTTTATCCGCACCCGTGGCAGAGTATCTTGAATCCGTACCACCACGGTCATCATATCTATAAGCCTCTTCAGTCAATGATGCCGACAGGAATCCCGACCACTTGTCGGTATTATATTCAGCCTGTGCAAAAACACCACCCCAGAATATCTCTCCAATGCTATAGTAATTGAACTTGTCACCCACTTTCAGCAACTGGTTCTTGGTTTGGAATGCCAGCGGCGAGGTCTGCAGATAGAACTCACCACCCAGCAAATCATCAATTTCCTCTGTATGATACCCTTTATAGTAACGTAAGTCAACACCTCCCGTAAGAGTCAGGTTCTCAGTCAGATGATTCTTATAGGAACTCAGCATGCCATACCAGTCATGGTCATTGACAGCATTGGTAAAAATCACCTGCGACCCGTTTTGAGAAGCCGCATTGGCAGCCATAGCACGTTCGTAGTCGAACAAACCGTCCGGAGTCATCATGGCACCATCCTTGGGACGGCCGGTATTGTTATCAATAGTCAGCCAATTACTCATCGCGCCACGTGCACGGCGTCCGCCGCCTGTAGCCATTGAGCCGTATAGAGAAGTGGTCAGTGTCGATTTATCGTCGATAGTCCAGTAATGATTCAAAGAAACCTGAGGCTTATGATAATAATTATAGCCATAACCGCTACCTACCGCTTCACCGTTGATATAACCATATCCGTTATTGAAACGTCCGCCATCGGGACTATTCTTGTAATCCTCGATATAGTGCATGGTCGAGCGCTGGTTGTGCCACTGAGGAGCTCCAAAAGCTGTCAATGACAATTTATGATGATCGTTGATTACCTTCGAGATATTTCCAAAGTAAGTCCATCCTTCATAATTGGTACCTTTCACGTAACCATCTCCCGTATTCAGCGCCCCCATGAATGTAATAGCCCATCCGTTGTCCATCAGTCCGGTAGAGAAAGAAACCGAATACTTGCGGAAACCATCGTTACCAATACCGAAATAAGCTGATCCACCTTTTTGGGCTTCGGTACTTTTAGTAACCATATTCATGGTTCCTCCCACAGAAGAAATACCTAATGCTGACGCACCCAAACCACGCTGTACCTGAATAAACTGGCTCACATCAGACAAACCGGACCAGTTAGACCAATAAACCTTACCGTTTTCCATGCCGTTGATGGGCACACCATTGATCAGCACGCCTAGGTTGGACGAATCAAAACCACGCATATTGATACGGGAATCACCATAGCCACCACTTTCACGGGTTACATACACCGAAGGAACTGATTTCAGCAATTCGGGGAATTCCAAATTACCTATTTTCTCCTCTATCTTGGCCAGTTTCACGTTAGAAATAGGAATAGGAGTCTGACGGTCGCTCTTTATAATAGAGGCAATAACACTGACCTCACCCAAACCAATAGCATCTGGAGACATCTTGACCTCACCCAAGTCTATCGTATTGCTTCCTTTTACTTGATGCGTAATTTCGTTGTATCCCAAGTACTTGAATACAAGAGTAGCCTTAGAAGAGGTAAGTTTCAACACAAAGTTACCGTCAATATCCGTTACAGTACCCAGTGTCGTACCGCTGACCGATACAGTGGCACCAATCAATGGCTCATTGTTCTCGGCATCTACTACTTTACCTTTTACTGTTCCTTGCGCAACAGCCGTAGCAGTGAAACAGATTGTCAGAACTGCCAACAGGAGGAAATGCTTTAGATGATTTCTCATAATTTTGTCTTTGATTTAAATTAATTAGTATTTCATTCCCAATAGGAAAGACAAAGATAAAAATTTAATTCATATAAATTGAATTTATATTAGATTATTTAAACGAAAAGGGTACTTTTTAGGCGGAATATGACAATTATGTTAAGAAAAGAACAAAAAGCCGCCTCAAAAGAGGGGAAAACTGTCCGGAAATTCCAGAGCAACTGCCACATATTACTGTAGAAAGAAGGGCAAATGGAAACCGCCGGAACTATTTTCAGCATACCTTATTCCCAAAGCCGTATCCACTGATCCGGACAAATCCGGCCCGCCCCTACGACAAAACGACAGGTCACTTTCATTCAGGCTCTCTCACTTTCAAAATGACAGAGCAAAAAGAAAACGAAAGAATGTGCATACAAAAAGAGGCGCACCTTCATGGGTACGCCTCTCTATCCTGTTCCTGTATTGTCTGATACAGGCTATTTCATTTAGTTAAAGATATAACGGACACTGAACTGTATGGAATACGTAGAATTGAAACTGTTCAGATTGGAATACGTATCAGTCAGTTTCTTTCCTCCGTTCTTCTGGAACTGGTAAGCGCCGCCCTTATAGCTCAACAAGGAAGTATTGTTCACCGTCTTATAAATTCCCCAGTCGCTGTTCAGCAAGTTCAGGAAGTTCTTGATATCCACTCCGAACTGCAAGGTATTGCGCTTGCCCCCTACATTGAGGAAGAAATCCTGATTGAACTTCAAATCCAGCTGATGATGCCAGGGCATGATGGCTCCTCCGCGTTCGGCATACTTGCCTTTACGGCCTTTCAGATAACTGTCCTCATTAATGTAAGCCCAGAAATCATCGCGCTGCTCCTTGGCAGAATAAGTCACCTCACCCGTCTTGCTGTCAGTATAATCGGCAAAGTTCCACTTATCCAGCGCCTCGCGGGATGCCGGAATGTACAGCAAGTTGTTTGAGCCGTAATCGCCTACAATATTTCCGGTGAATGTATAGGAATAACGGGCGGCGGAATATCCTCCGGCATAGCCCATGTTCATACCCTCATAAATCAAAGACAAGGAGGAAGCGAAATTCTTGGCGTATTTAATACGGTAAGCGGCGGAAGCCAGCACACGGTTGGGCGATACATACGTACCATAGCCCGTCTCCGTGTCATTATTTCCGTTGACAGAGTAACGGTTGTTGTAATAAGCCGAGTTCACCTGGTCGCCGATGCCGTCGCCATACGACTTGGCATAAGAACGGGTGTAGGAAGCGGAAAGATGCAGGCCGAAATCAAATGTCTTGGCCAGTGAGGCGGTGAGTGAGTAATAATAAGCGCTGTTTCCCGCATTGGTGATATAATAAGCATCCGTCTTGTTCGCATTGGAGTACTCAAACATTCTGCGGACATCACCCGGAGCTATCTCCTGCTCTCCTTTAAACTTACGTCCCAAATTGGTCACTGTAGCCGGATTGAACTCTTTGCTGAAAATACCTTCCAACGTAAAGTCAATGTCTCCGGGAAGTTTTGCATCAAAAGCCAATGATGACTTCCAGGTGGCATTCATCTTCAAGTCGCGGTCAATGATGGTGGCTCCGGAAGGTGCGGCAGGATCGGTAGCCGCCGGAAGGTTCAAGTTAGGATCTTTCAACATATCAGCCACGCTGGTGTGGAAACTCGGTTGTCCGTACTTAGCGTCCTTCTGCTCGTTATAATAATAGGTGCTTTGTCCGCAATTGGCATTACCTACTGCCGAAACCAGCCATACGAACGGCAGACGGCCGATGAAGTAACCGCTACCGCCACGCAATACATACTTACGCTCGCCTGTAAGGTCCCAGTTGAAGCCGATACGGGGGGAGGCGGTCAGCTGGTAGGATGAAGGCAACTGGTCTGTGGCGTAATGATATCCGTCAAAGTCAATCTGTGCGAAATTCTTGTTATAGTTGTTCTTCAGCTCCGGATAAATGGGCAGTTCGAAACGCACCCCGGCAGTCAGTCTGAAGTTGTCTGTGATATTCATCTGGTCCTGCAGATAGAAAGAAAGCTGCTGGTACTTCATATTCGCCAGGAACTGGGAACCGTCCCCGGTGTTGGAATAAGTGACACCGAAAGCAGCCGGAGCTCTGTTGTTCACAAAATCATCCCAAGAGGAATAGACATAATAACCGCTACCCGCCTGCATGAATCCGTTCACTGCCTTATTGGACTCAAACTGGATACCGCCCATAAAGTTATGGATACCGCTGGAGAAATTGAATTCATCGGTAATGACAAAGGTCTTCACCTGGCGCAAGTTCCCTTCTGTAAAGGGGTCCGGGCCGAATGAGGCATACAGGGAGCCTTGGTCAAGAATATCCACCGTAGGGAATGTTCCACCTTCGTAAGTACGAGGTTCGTTCTGATAAGAATAAGTAAAACGCAAGGCGTTATTGATTGCGCCCCACTTTGAATTCCATTCGGAAGCTATGGAAGTGAAGTTCTGCTCTTGCATGTAGCGTGAGCTTTCAAAATACATACCGGCATTCGCTGTACGTCCCGAACTGCTCTTGCCCGCACTGCCGTCTACTCCGCCCGGATAAATGATTGAATCCTTAAACGGAGTGGTGGAAGAGGAAGGGTTGGAGGAATACTTGGAATGGGTATGGGTGAAACGGAAATTAATCTTGTTGTTGTTGTTGATGTTCCAGTCCAGACGCCCCATGATCTTATAAGAAGGAGTTTCCAAAGAGTATCCTTGATAACGTCCCGGATTATAGTTGTATTTTTCCGACAGGTATTGGCTGATGTTGTTCATCCCCACAAAGGTACGGCCGCCTACCGTTGTGGTGTTCTCGAACGGACGGTGCACGATGCCGTTGGTGCTCCATTCGTCATTGGCGCCGCTACGCGCTATGCCCGACGGACCTGCCTGCACATTATCCTGATATTCGCCGTTCACGAAGAAGAATAACTTGTTTTTAATGATCGCACCTCCCAAAGAAGCTCCGTAGGTGGTACTGTGGTCACGGTTGCGGGTCAGTTCATAGTCCTCTACCTTATTACCGGTAAGGTGGGTATTGGAAGTATACATATAGGCTGTACCTTTGAACTCATTCGTACCACTCTTTGTCACGGCGTTGATGGCACCTCCTGTAAACCCGCTCTGACGGACATCAAAGGGAGTGGTGGAAACGGAAATCTGTTCCAACGCATCCAGAGAGATAGGCGAACCGCCTGCCGGCAAGTTCGAGCCGATACCGAAGGCATTATTGAAAGCGGCTCCGTCTACAGTGACATAAGACTGGCGGTAGTTACCTCCACCCACTGAGAAACCGCTACCGATATTGGCTCCCTGAGGGGTCAGACGCATGATATCATTCATGCTGCGGCTCACCGTAGGTACTTCCGACATTCTGGCCGCATCGACATTAGTCACCGCTCCGGCGCGGTCAGACTTCATATTACTGCTCTTGGAAGCGGTTATCACTACTTCATCCAGCAGTTCGGTAGACTCCTTCAAGTTCGCATCCAATACGTAATTCTCTCCCAACTGGAGATTGATGCTCTTGTAAACCACTGATTGATAACCTACATAAGAAACTTCTACTTTGTAAGGGCCGCCGGCACGCATGCCCTGGATGGAATAACGGCCGTCCACATTGGTAATGGCCCCATAATGGGTGCCGGACGGCTCATGAATAGCCTGAATCGTCGCGCCGATAATGGCTTCATTGCTTTGATCGACCACCTTTCCACTCATTGACGAGGTAGTGACCTGAGCGTTAACAGTAGCAGCGATTACCAACATAACCACCGCAAAAAAAGATCGCATTCTTTTTACCATAAACTTTTTATTAATTAATATTATAATTAATGTCTTAAAAGACGTTGCAAAGATAGCTAATAGAAACGATATACAAACTACAAATCGGTTACAATTTACAGTGGCAGGTCTATAGATAGAGAATTTATATTTATAGTGAACCACATTCATCCTGCCGGATGACCCCGGGACACGGGCCCGACGGGGATTCCATGCGGTGCGCGCATAATAAGATAGGTGTATTATAAAAAGGCTCTTAACCTCAAAAACGTCTTTATACTGAGGAAGTTGCCATACATTTCTGACGAGCCGTTGTGTGTATATGCAAACTTACCCAAGAATACGTTACTGTTCGTACACTTGGGTAAGATTTTATAGACAGGGCGTCATCAGTCTTCCATCAGCTTGCGGTAGCGCACCCGTTTCGGCTCCTCATTACCCAAACGCTTCATCTTGTTCTCTTCGTATTCCGAATAGGATCCTTCAAAGAAAAAGACCTCACTGTTTCCTTCGAAAGCCAGGATATGGGTACAAATACGGTCCAAGAACCAACGGTCGTGGCTGATCACCACCGCACAGCCCGCAAAATCGTCCAGACCTTCTTCCAATGCGCGCAGCGTGTTCACGTCAATATCATTGGTAGGCTCGTCCAGCAGCAGCACGTTGCCTTCTTCCTTCAGTGCCATAGCCAGATGCAGGCGGTTGCGCTCACCACCCGAAAGCATTCCACAAAGTTTCTCCTGATCGGCTCCCGAAAAATTGAAACGGCTGAGGTAGGCACGCGCGTTGATATCCCTGTTTCCCAGACGGATCAGTTCGTTTCCACCGCTGATCACCTGATAAACGGACTTGGCAGGGTCGATATCTTTATGTTGCTGGTCCACGTATGCCAGTTTCACGGTCTCTCCTACCTCGAAAGTACCTTTGTCTACGGTTTCCAGTCCCATAATCAAACGGAACAAGGTAGTCTTGCCGGCACCGTTAGGACCGATTACACCGACAATGCCGTTAGGGGGCAGCATGAAATTCAGGTTATCGAACAACAGCCTGTCACCATAAGCTTTCGCCACTCCTTTGGCCTCGATCACCTTGTTTCCCAAACGGGGACCGTTCGGGATGAAGATTTCCAGTTTCTCTTCCTTTTCTTTCACATCCTCATTCAACAATTTGTCGTAAGAGTTCAGACGGGCCTTTCCTTTTGCCTGACGGGCTTTGGGAGCCATGCGCACCCAATCCAGCTCGCGTTCCAAGGTCTTGCGGCGTTTGCTTGCCACTTTCTCTTCCATCTCCATGCGTTTGGTCTTCTGTTCCAGCCAGCTGGAGTAATTTCCTTTCCAGGGAATTCCTTCGCCACGGTCCAGTTCCAGAATCCATCCGGCTACATGGTCCAGGAAGTAACGGTCGTGGGTTACGGCAATCACCGTACCTTCATATTGCTGCAAATGCTGTTCCAGCCAGTCGATACTTTCCGCATCCAAATGGTTGGTAGGCTCGTCCAGTAACAGAATATCCGGCTTCTGCAACAGCAGACGGCACAATGCCACACGGCGACGCTCGCCTCCCGAGAGGTTCTTCACCGGCTGGTCTTCGGGCGGACAGCGCAACGCATCCATGGCGCGTTCCAGCTTGCTGTCCAAATTCCATGCGTCCGTAGCGTCAATGATGTCCTGCAACTCTGCCTGACGGGCAAAGAGCGCATCCATCTTTTCAGAATCCTCATAGTATTCGGGAAGCCCGAACTTATTGTTTATTTCTTCGTATTCCGCCAGTGTGTCCACGATGCTCTGCACTCCTTCCATCACCACCTCTTTCACTGTCTTTTCATCATCCAGATGCGGTTCCTGTGCCAGATAGCCTACAGAGTAGCCCGGCGAGAACACCACTTCTCCCTGATAACTTTTCTCCAGTCCGGCAATGATTTTCATCAGTGTTGATTTACCCGAACCGTTCAGACCGATGATACCGATCTTAGCACCGTAAAAAAAGGATAGGTAGATGTCCTTCAATACCTGTTTGTTCGCCTGGAAGGCTTTGCTTACGCCCACCATCGAAAAGATAATCTTTTTGTCGTCTGCCATATTCTTTATATTATTAATTTATGTAAGTTGCCATATTTCACTGTTTTTCCTCCATCTTTCTGTAATACCACGGATGTGTGAAGAACTCATACATCAGCAGCAGAACGACACAGATACCGATACATATCCAATAAATGGTATCGGGATGACCCTCAGTCCACATATTCTCAAACAGGAAACCAATCAGTACTCCTGCCTCCCACATCAGCTGATAGGTATTGTTTCCCGTTCCCCGCTCGCAATGCCTCGGCAGGCTGATCATTTTTATAAAGAAACGTGACACAGTGGTTCCGGTTCCCATCCCCAACAAAATACCAGCTATATAACTGTTCATCAAGCTATTGGAAAAAGCGAGCAATAACAATCCTCCTATCATTGCCGCCTGCCCCAGCTCTACCTCCGAACGACCGGAAGCATGAGAAAGCACGTAACGCAAAAGCAGCAAAGACAGGACAAAGCCTATCAGGATACAAACAAAAAACAATTCATTGTAAATATGTGCCACCAATATCCCAAAGATAATGGCCACCATCATCATATTCATCCCCGGCCACAAAGTGCGCGGCAGCAAAAAACGGTCCAGCGAGAACCATGAAGTGCTGAGCGGAGCACGGAAAGGAACTTTCACCGCCGGAATCAGCACCAGCGCCAACGCTCCCAGAGCCATACTGGTATAAATGATATGGTGAAAATTCCAATAAGGATAAATATAGATCCCCAAGGCAAGACCCACCACCATTCCAAAACGACCCGCCCAGGCAAAAGCGATATTGGCGTCCGTGCGGCGGCGGGAAGCAGTGACATCAATCACCAATGTACTGCCCGTAGTCATGGTAATGACGCTGAACAGCCCTCCCTGGACAGCCCTGACCAAAGCTACAAATCCTACGGTCGCAACGTACGGATATAGCAGACTGGATGCCACAAACAGGAATATCGCTATAAAGCACACACTTTTACGTTTGAACGTATCAATAAGGTAGCTGTTGAATGTTCCCGGAAGGAACATGGCCAGCCCGAAAACAGCAATGGCTGCTCCTGCTTCCGCATAACTGCAATACCAGTGCCGCACCATCCATAAAGGCAGCACAGGAAGCATCATGTATAGTGATGCATAAAGCAAAAAATTGGAAAGGGATAACAAAAACATATTCCCAGTCCACAGTTTTGCCTTTTCATACGGAAAGAAGAAGTCATCATACATATCAGCAAAAACTTTTAATATTGTTCGTCTTCGTTAGGGAAATCCCCTTTTTTCACATCATCCACATACTGCTGTATGGCTCCCGTCATAACTGTATGCAGATCGGCATAACGACGGAGGAAACGAGGACTGAAACCGTTGGTCATCCCCAGCATATCCGATACGACCAGCACCTGCCCGTCTACCGCGCCACCGGCTCCGATACCGATAACGGGAATGGTCAGTTCCCTGGCCACACGCTCTGCCAGTGACGCAGGGATTTTCTCAAGTACCAGCGCAAAACACCCTGCCTCTTCCAGCAAATGTGCATCGCTCAACAACTTCTCGGCCTCTTCCTCGTCCTTGGCGCGTACAGTATAGGTTCCATATTTATTGATAGATTGCGGCATTAACCCCAAATGTCCCATGATGGGAATGCCGGCAGCAATGATTTTCTTTACCGCATCAATGATCTCCACACCCCCTTCCAGTTTCAAAGCATCAGCGTGCGTAATCTTCATTACTTTGATCGCATTGGTCACCGCTTCGTATTCGGAAGTCTGGTAAGTGCCAAAAGGCAGATCCACCACAACAAGCGCGCGTTTCACCCCACGGACCACAGACTTTCCATGATAAATCATCTGATCAAGGGTGATAGGAAGTGTGGTCACATTTCCTGCCATGACATTCGAAGCGGAGTCACCTACCAATATAACATCGATGCCTGCGCCATCTACAATCTGCGCTGTCGTGTAATCATAGGAGGTAAGCATAGAAATTTTCTCGCCTCTCTGCTTCATTTCCACCAAACGGTGGGTAGTTACTTTGCGTGTATCGCCCGAAATATATCCTGCCATATTTACTTTAATTTATAAAAAACGGCTGCAAAGGTAGATGTTTTAGTTGACATTACCTCATCATATTCTTCATTTTTTCGAAACTGAATCCATTAAAGTCCTGAATAACAGCATTTGCCTTGTCACGTATTTGCTCTTCAGGATTGGTGGTAGCCAGTCCTATCACAGTCATTCCGGCACGATTCCCCGCCTCAAGCCCATGAAACGAGTCCTCGAAAACCACACAGTTCTCCGGCACGGTGTCAAAAACTGTCGCACCTAACAGAAAGCATTCGGGGTCAGGCTTGGAATGAGTAAACATTTCAGCAGTGAGGATACGGTCCACACTTTGCTTCAATTCCGGGTGTGCTTTATATACGTTGCTCATCTTCATCTCATTTGAACTTGTGACTATAGCTATCTTTACCCCGTTTTCCCTCAATTCTTTCAGGAAAGCCTCTACGCCCGGGATATAATTATATAACATATTTTTTTCAAATTTGTTCAAATCTTCTGTAATTTCATGCTGCACCTCTTCCATTCCGGCAAAATAGTTGGCATAAATCTGTGTCAAGGTCTGTCCTTTTATCAACCGGCCGAATTCGGGAAGCTCCGGATGGTATTTCCGTCCTTGTTCATTCCAGAATATACTATACTGAGTCTCAGTATCCATTACCACTCCGTCAAAATCGAATAAAGCTGCTATGCTTTTTGTTGAATTCATATTACTTTTAGTTTGATTTAACGCCACAAAGGTCCGAATAATCCTCCATATTCCTAACTTTGCAAAGCTTAAAAATAACAAAAACGCGAATGAAAGAAAACAACCCGCACATACTGGGTACAGAAAAGGTCGGAAAGCTACTTTTAGAGTACTCTATCCCTGCCATCATAGGGATGACACTGACATCACTGTACAATATTATTGATAGTGTATTTATCGGTCATGGTGTCGGCGCCATGGCCATATCGGGCTTGGCTATTTCTTTTCCGCTGATGAATCTGCTGGTGGCATTCTGTACACTGGTCGGGGTGGGTGGCGCTACCATTTCTTCTATCCGCCTGGGGCAGAAGGATACGGACGGTGCCGAGAAAGTGCTGGGAAACGTAACGGTGCTCTGTGTGATAAATTCTATTTTCTACGGAGGCATCACCCTGCTGTTTCTGGACCGGATTCTGTTCTTCTTCGGGGCAAGCCATGACACGTTGCCATACGCCCGCGACTTTATGCAGATTATATTAATAGGAAGTCCTGTCACCTATGTAATGATCGGACTGAATAATATCATGCGTGCCACCGGTTATCCCCGAAAGGCAATGCTGTCCTCCATGCTGACAGTGGGATGCAACATTATTCTGGCTCCTGTCTTTATTTTCTGGCTCGGTTGGGGAATCCGCGGAGCAGCCACGGCAACCATCCTTTCACAGTTTGCCGGCATGATATGGGTGCTGAGCCATTTCATGCAGGAAAAAAGTTATATCCGCTTCAAGAAAGGGATATTCAAATTAAGGAAACGGATCGTAGAGAATATCTTCAGTATAGGTATGTCGCCGTTCCTGATGAATGTCTGCGCTTCGGCCATTGTCATTATATTCAACAAGAGCCTGCTGCTCTACGGGGGCGATCTGGCTATCGGCGCATACGGCATATTAAACCGTCTGCTGATGCTGTTTGTAATGGTTATCATGGGGCTGACTATGGGAATGCAACCGATTGTGGGCTATAATCATGGCGCACACAAATTCGGCCGGGTGAAGCAGACTTTGAAATATTGCATGATTGCAGGGGGGTGCATCACTTCGTTGGGATTTGCTTTCAGCGAACTTTTCCCTAATTTGGTTGTTAATATGTTTACAGACGATAAAGAACTTACAGCATTGGCACGCACCGGGTTACAAATCGGAGTACTGATGTTTCCTTTCGTGGGAATACAAATTGTAATTTCCAGTTTCTTCCAATCTATCGGGAAAGCGAAAATTTCTATCTTCCTCTCCTTGTCCCGCCAACTGTTGTATTTATTACCCTGCCTGCTGTTACTACCTCATTGGTGGGGACTGAACGGTATCTGGCTCAGTATGCCTGTATCCGATCTGTTAGCGTTTATCACAGCCTGCCTGATGCTGGCACATCATATTAAAAAATTAAACAAGATCACAGAAGTATGATATTTAATGCAGAAAACATTCTCTTGATAGGTTCCATCCTATTGTTCGTAAGTATTGTAGTGAGTAAGACCGGATACCGGTTCGGAATCCCTACGTTACTTGTTTTTTTATTGGTCGGCATGCTGTTCGGAAGCGATGGCCTGGGACTCCAGTTCCATGATGCGGGCGAAGCCCAGTTCATCGGCATGATGGCCCTTAGCATCATTCTGTTCTCAGGGGGTATGGATACCAAATACTCGGATATCAAACCTGTATTGCCACAAGGCATACTGCTTTCCACCTTCGGTGTGTTGCTTACTACTATTTTCACCGGATTCTTTATTTATTGGATTTCCGGATTCTCGAATGTCAGCATTACCATGTCCCTGATGACGGCCATGCTGCTGGCGGCTACCATGTCCTCTACGGACTCTGCTTCCGTGTTCAACATCCTACGCTCGCAAAGCATGAATCTGAAACATAACCTCCGACCGATGCTGGAACTGGAAAGCGGAAGTAATGACCCTATGGCGTATATGCTTACTATCGTCCTGATACAGTTCATCACGTCGGCAGGCATGGGGGCAGACGATATTCTGATTTCATTCCTGATTCAGTTTGCTGTGGGTGGCATATCAGGATTCCTGCTGGGAAAACTGGCGGTAGCAATCATCAACAAGATTGACTTGAAGAACCAGTCACTCTATCCTATCTTGCTGCTGAGCTTTATTTTCTTCACATTCACCATGACCGACCTGTGTAAAGGAAACGGCTATCTGGCTGTCTATATAGCAGGGATGATGGTGGGTAACGCACGCATTGTAAACCGTAAGGAGATCGCTACTTTTATGAGCGGCATGACCTGGCTCTTCCAAATTATCATGTTCCTGAGCCTGGGATTGCTGGTGAATCCCCATGAAATGTTGTCCATCGCCATACCGGCAACCTTGATCGGCATTTTCATGATTGTCCTCGCCCGCCCGCTCAGTGTCCTGCTCTGCCTCCTTCCCTTTAAAAAGATGAACATCAACTCACGGCTGTTTATTTCCTGGGTGGGATTGCGCGGAGCAGTACCTATCATATTCGCCACTTATCCGGTAGTAGCTGATGTGCCGGGATCTACTCAGATTTTCAATATCGTATTCTTCATTACCATATTGTCTTTAGTGGTTCAGGGAACGACCATTTCATGGATGGCCAAATTACTCCATCTGGATACCCCACTGGAAAAAACAGGAAATGATTTCGGAGTAGAGATACCGGAGGAAATCAATACAGACCTCCGCGATATCGTACTGACGGAAGAAATGCTGGCAAAAGGAAACAGACTAATGGATATGAACCTGCCTAAAGGTATGCTGGTGATGCTGATAAAAAGAGGAAACGAGTTCATGATTCCCAATGGCTCTCTGCAACTGCACGCCGGTGACAAGCTGCTGATTATCTCGGAAAGCAAAACGAAATAAAAAATTTGCCCATGTGCCCACGTGCTGCGCTATGGTCCCGCATGGCAATTGGCACATGGGAAAATTCGCACATTATTCAACTGAGCAACAGCATGATATTCAATGCGGAGACAATCACCGCAATGGTATAAAGCACGAATGAACTCCACCGGGAGTTGGCATATTTGCCCATCACCCGTTTGGAAGAGGTCAGTCCTACTTGCAGGAACACCGTGAAAGGCAGCTGGATACTCAGAATCATCTGAGAAATGATAAGTCCGTAAAAGGGATTCTCAATAAAGAAGATAAGAACCAATGCTATCCCCAAAGAAATCAAAATACCGACCTTAGAGTGGATATCCTTGATATGATAAGACTCACCGAAAATACCCGCAAAGATAGAACCTGCCGCCATACCACTGGTTATGGTGGAGGAAATCCCCGCCATCAGCAATGCCAAGGCAAAGATGATTCCGGCATGGCTGCCCAGCAACGGGTCAAGCAACGACTTCGCCTGCTGCAACTCTTCCACCGGAATCCGAGTACGGAAGAAAGTAGCGGCTGCCAGTAAGATCATGGCACTATTGATGGCCCATCCTACAATCATGGAGAACAAAGTATCATAGAATTCATATTTCAATACTTTACGAATGGAGCTCTCGTCCTGCTTGTTGTACTCGTGGCTCTGTATCACCTCTGAATGCAAGAAAAGGTTATGCGGCATAACCACTGCCCCAAGTACGCTCATGATAATCAGCATACTGCCCTGGGGTATCTCAGGAACCACCCAGGAACGGATCGCCACAGGCCAGTCAATATCTACCAAAAACAACTCATACAGAAACGAAAGGCCGATTACGGATACAAAAGCAATGATGGCTCTTTCTATCTTTTTATATGAATTGGAAAAAAGCATAATGACGACAAACATCGTAGTAAGGACAGATCCCCAGGCAATGGGAATTTCCAAAAGCATCTGCAAGGCAATGGCTCCTCCCAGTATCTCAGCCAGCGAAGTGGATATGGAGGCCAGCACCGCGCTGCCCAAAATGGGACGGGATATCCACTTGGGACAATACTGCGTGGCTGCTTCACTCAGGCACAATCCCGTCACAATGCCCAGGTGGGCCACATTGTGCTGCAACACAATCAACATAATGGTAGACAAGGTCACCACCCACAACAACGCGTAACCAAATTCGGAACCGGCCGCAAAATTCGAGGCCCAGTTTCCCGGATCAATAAAACCTACAGTAACCAGTAATCCGGGACCAATATATTTAAAGAAATCAAGACCACCCAGATAACGCTTGTGGTCCGTACGTTTTAATTCATCTATAATGCGAGACATGTTTTACTTTTTTTGTTTGCACAAACTTACTAATAAAAAACAAAAATCCATTTGCTTTGTTCAAACTTATAGTTTACTTTCGCTTCAAAATACCGATTTATAATGAAAAGAGAAACAGTTATAATAGCGGCCCTAGGCATCCTTACTTTGGCAGGATGTAATAATAACCACCGTTCACAAGTCCGTAAATTCAAACAGACAGCCGAAAAGACCAACCGGTCCTGCCCCACACGCATGAACGAAACGATTACACTGGACAGCACCTGTTATAATGAGAAAGATAATAGTGTGAGCTATTTCTACAGTGTTACAGGAGAACTGGACAACGCCACTTATATGAATACCCATTATGCCGCCTTTAAACAAGCCCTGCAGGATGCAGTAGACAACTCGGTGGAAATGGAGGAATACCGGAAATTCGGCACTTCCATCCGCTATATCTATTATTCGGGATCAAGTAAAAGGCAACTGGCTGCATTCTCCTTCAATTCCCCCAAATAGATTCCGTTTCAGCCCATCCGGATGCATGATACCACGCTATGGAAGACTTGAAATAATTGTTCCAAAGCAAATATTTGGGAGTGGTGAATGAATTGGGGATATACATACCCATTCCACTGTAGTTATCCCCATCTATTCTGTACAAGGATGAGGTGGGATCATGAGTATAACCTGTATAAACGACCGTCTTCTTTAATTGTTGCGTAAAATCGTCCGGAGCCATTCCTCCACACAATTTTCCAATAAACTGTAACATATCATAGGCATATCCTTTGAAGTTGCTGCTGCCTTTGCCATATTGCTGCAAATCAGCTGTATCCACGTTCTTCAGGCTATCCTGATTGGACAAAATCACACTTCTGACCGCTTCCGCCAAGCCTTCCATCTGATTGCAATCCACTGCCGAAATGGTTCCCCAACCATTATAGTTATAATAATCTATATAATCTTTACAGATTGGCCCCAAATAATCCTTGATCGCATTTTCATACAAATAAGGCATCACACTTGCATAAGGAAATCCGGCTGCCGGTATATCAAGTACAGAAGCGATACAGTATCTGGCAGCATCCTTCAGCTCATAATACACCTCGGCACACCCCATCATACACGCATCAAACAAGACAAAATCAAACTTTTGAGGATTTACCGTACGCAACACTTCCGCCAATTCCGGTATCAACGCTGTGTCACTGGAATACCGCCCGCCATCTTGTCCTATAGAACGGGTGCCGGTAATAGTGGGCAACCATCCCGAACCGTGAGATCCAAAGATTATTCCATAACTTTCCGACGGGTAAGCACTCATCATATCACCTATCACTGTCTGCATGACGGTTTTCTCCGTCGATGTCTGAGGGGGATATTTTTTTCTGATGTTACCAATACCAATCAAATCATAGATAGATGTATTCTTATCAGCCATCATTGCATCTATCGTTCCTTTAGACAGGCTGTTGATACCCCCCTGACCATTGGTTACATATTCTACGATACAAGGCTCCGGCCAACTGATATCCGAAGCCTCACCATCCCAATATACCAATAAAGCAGCCGAATCCTTCATAGCCTGAAGTCCTTGCATCATCGTCTGAATATTATTACGCAAACTGGAATTCAAACTGTTATCCGCCCAAAAGAATGCCAGAACCGTTCTTCCGGCATGTTGCTGAGGAATCACGATTGTTTCCTTCTCACAAGAGAAGAAAAAGCAGGCTGCCAAGAATAGAAATAGAATCTTTTTCATAAGAAAAGGATTACTCTTCCGGTTTCTTGAACTTGAATGCATTGGGGTTCACTTCGCGAATCAGCAAGGTCTTTCCTTTTTGATACTTGGTCTTCATCTTGTTGATGGTCTTCTGCAGTTTCTTTCTGCTGTTCGAGAAATAAACAAAGCAAGTACGGTTCGTCAGCCCTTCCTCGTTTTCCAGATAATTTTTCAGCTGATAACTGTATTGTGAGCGTTCCGGCAACATCTTATTCTTATCCAGCCTCACACTGTCCAGCAACTGGATTTCCGTGAAATAAACCAATGAATCTGTAAACGATGCGGATACGCCTACTATATAAACAGATTTACTTCCTTTCAATGAGAATGCCGAGCATACCGTCAGTACCAATAATAAAGAGCACAGAATCTTTATGGATTTCATAATTCTAATTTTATAATTTTATTAGAGGACAAAAGTAGTTATTTACGGACAAATACGAAAAAGTAATAGATTAATTAACTATAATAATTTGCTGATGTGCCCATTACCATACGGCACATAGTGCAGCCGATAGGCATTATTGGTATATTATGAACAAAAGCACAAGACGGAAGCAACCTTCCATCTTGTGCTTTGTTTTCTTTTCGGAAACCGAATCTTTCTTACCCTAAATAAGACTTAAGCAGCTTGCTACGCGAATTTTGTCTCAATCTTCTAATGGCTTTCTCTTTAATCTGGCGTACGCGCTCACGAGTGAGGCCGAATTTATCGCCGATTTCTTCCAACGTCATTTCCTGCGTATTAATACCGAAAAACATCTGGATAATATCCTTCTCCCTTTCGGTCAGCGTAGAGAGTGCTCTATCAATTTCCCTCGCAAGTGACTCATTAACCAAGGAACGGTCTGCCATAGGCGAGTCGTCGTTCACAAGCACATCCAGCAAGCTGTTGTCTTCTCCTTCCACAAAAGGAGCGTCTACAGAAATGTGGCGTCCTGAAACCTTCAACGTGTCCGAGATTTTGTCTACAGGTATTTCCAGTTCATCGGCCAGTTCTTCCGGAGAAGGACGACGTTCGTTTTCCTGTTCGAATTTAGAGAAGGCTTTGCTGATCTTGTTCAACGAGCCTACCTGATTCAACGGCAAACGGACAATACGTGACTGTTCTGCCAATGCCTGGAGAATAGACTGACGAATCCACCATACGGCGTAACTGATAAACTTGAAGCCTCGGGTTTCATCGAACTTTTCGGCTGCTTTAATCAATCCCAGGTTGCCTTCATTAATCAAGTCAGGAAGACTTAACCCCTGATTTTGATACTGCTTGGCTACAGACACGACGAAACGCAAGTTGGCACGTGTCAGTTTTTCCAATGCTACCCGGTCGCCTTTACGGATACGCTGAGCGAGCTCTACCTCTTCCTCTACAGTAATCAGGTCTTCACGGCCTATTTCCTGTAAATACTTATCCAGAGATGCGCTCTCTCGGTTAGTGATACTTTTGGTAATCTTTAATTGTCTCATTCTCTATAAAACAAATTTGGGATGCAAATTTACAACATTAAATGGAATACATCCATTTTTGTTTGAAAAATATTAGCTAATAAATCAAAAAAGACTATCTTTGTCCTTCTTTTCCTAAATATTTTGCGAAAATAAGGTTATCAGTCCTGTTTGACTATAAAATCAGGATGCACGGAAGTAACCCTTACCGTGCATCCTCTAAACTTTACCTATTGAAACTTTCTACCTTAAAAATCTTCTTATTCCTGTGTCAAATCCACTGCATAGTTCGCACGTTTACCTGATGGGAACATACCACTCAGGAACAATACCTGATCCGGTGACTGGGTAGCAGCTTTCAGCACATCTTCCAAATCATTTACTGATTTGACAGGTTGTCCGTTTGCCTTCAGGATGATGAAGCCTTTACGGATACCGGCAGCCTTCATCTTACCGTCTGTCACACCTGTGACTTCCACACCATATCCCAAATTCAATTGTCTCTTCAATTCCTGAGGAACTTCACGGAATGCTGCGCCCAAGATATCCATGCCCGCACTCTTCACCACTTTCGTTGTTCCCTGTGCATTCTTCAAGGTCATCTCGATATCCTTTTCTTTCTTGTCACGCAACACCTTGACGGTTACTTTGTCACCCGGACGGTGTTTAGCCAACCCCTCCTGCAACTCTGCAAAGTTCTTCACACGTTTTCCGTCAATACCGATAATGACATCATCTACTTCCAAGTTGCCGGCCGCAGAACCTCCCTCAATTATCTCAGCAATCAACACACCGTCGGTGGCGCCCAGTTCCTTCACCTTCTTCTTGATTTCTTCCGGCATCATCTGCTGGTCATCATTAATCGGAGTACCCTTGATGCCCAATACCGCACGCTGAACGGTTCCATATTCTTTCAAGTCGGCTATAACTTTCGTCATAATACTGGTTGGAATAGCAAACCCATAACCCGAATAAGCTCCTGTAGGTGAATAAAGTACGGAATTGATACCTACCAGTTCACCCCTTGCATTCACCAATGCACCACCACTGTTGCCTTGGTTGATCGCAGCATCTGTCTGGATGAAAGATTCCACACCATTATTATATACCCCTAAAGAACGGGCTTTGGCACTCACAATACCGGCTGTTACCGTAGAAGTCATATTAAAGGGATTACCCACAGCCAATACCCACTCACCTACTTTCAAAGCCTCCGAATTGCCCACGGGAATCGTAGGAAGCTCATCCGCTTCAATTTTAACCAACGCTAAATCCGTGCTGGGGTCTGTGCCGATTACACGTCCCTTGTATTCACGTCCGTCATTCAGTTTGACACTGATCACATCAGCATTATCGATTACATGGTTATTCGTTACAATATATCCATCTTTCGAGATGATCACTCCGGAACCGAATCCCACTCTTTCAGGAGTCTGCACCTGACGCTGCTGACCGCCGCCTCTGCCATTTCCAAAAATATCACCAAAGAAATCATAGAACGGATCACGAACGGTAACCGTCTGAGTCTTTGATTCTTGAGTTGACTTTATATGAACTACTGCATGCACTGAATTTTCCGCTGCCTGAGTCAAATCCACCGGTTGCATTTGAGTGGCGTCCAACGCGGCGAGTCTTGTATTCGGATTTTGTTGGAACACATCATTAAAAGCCACGCTTTTGTTTGGCTCGGGTTTCAACATAGAATAAGCCGTTACTCCTGCTACACCTGCGCTGACTGCTACAATTGCTGCTGCGCCTAGTACCATTTTAGTTGCTTGTTTCATAACTTAATATCTATTAATTTGTTAATTTCAAGTTTGGTTTAACATTTATGACGCTAATGTAATGACAAATATTGTACGGTTGTACCGTTTGTCAGAGTTTTTTTTCCTCTTTTAACACAGACAGATAAGCACTTAACAGGGGTTAACCGCAGAATCTGCCAAATTTGCATTCATTATCAATAGCTGACAGACAGCAAGATGACACAGGATGCAACTTGCCTCATAGATAGTTATGTCTTGCAGGAAATACTTGCCTCTCGCCGGAATGCATCCATATACACCCCCTATAAAAGGGCATGTCCGTGACCGGTCTTTCCAACTTTACTTTTTCAACTGGTTCAATACCCTTCCCGCACTATCCGAAAGAACGACAACAGCTCCTGCCAGAATAGCAATATCCTTAATGACCAGACGACCGGCGCCCGTCAGCAAAGGGAATCCCTGTTCGCCACTTCCCAAATCGGGGACCCACACCTCGGGCGTTGTTACAAGGAAAGACAAAGTGCCCAATGTCATGACAATAGCCAGTCCGGCCCCCACCAAACCGGTTTTCGGAGAGAAGATGCCTAAAAACGTCAAGATACCGATCCCCATAATCAAAATACCCAATCCATGAGAGAACCCATAAGTATTGTTCTCTTCATGCCACAGGTGCTTCGTTTCATCGAGTTCGCCTTCTTTCAGCTTATATTCTTTATATTCAGGAGCGTCCTTGGTATAAAAGAAACTCATAAAGGGACTGTTCGCCACAAAAGGCACAATTCCTTCGGCTTCATAGTTCCAGAATTTCAGACCACCAATCCATACAAAAATTACAAGGATTGCCACACGGATAAGATTGATACCCAGTTTTTGGGCAGATGCTGCTATTGTTAAAAACGCAACAAACAGAGATTTTAATTTTGCCATCATTGCTTTCATTATTAAAAGATTTAACTTCCTGGTACAAAGGTCGGTGGTTTTCCCCCTCCGGTAAATGGCAATTTCCCCATATAGGTTGGCAATTATTCCCGCTTCTCTCTTTTCCGGTATTCCGAAAGGCTCTCCTTGTTCATTTTCTTAAAGAAACGGCTGAACGTAGCCAAATCCTCAAATCCCAGAATCTCACTGATTTCTTTCGCACTCTTACCCGTATAAAGCAACAAGCGCTTGGCTTCCGCATCCACGCGTTCATGAATGACACGCAAAGGAGAAGAAAGTCCGTAAAGGGAAAAGAGATTAGAAATAGTCTTGGGAGAACGGCACAACATATCAGCATAATCCTGTACTTGCTTCTTCTCCTTAAAATGACTGTCAACCAGTACATAAAACTGACGAATCACATCAAACATGTTCTCACGTCCCGGGTCCACATCAAACTTTTCACGGGCTATGCGGGTACAAGTGATAATGAAACGTTTCAGAATAATACGCAACATTTCTTCCTGCAAGTTGTCTTGTATTCCACACTCCCCCCTGAAAATATCGACAATACTGTCAAGACGGGCCGACTGGGAAGGCGAAAGCTTCAAACGCATGACACGGGAAGAACCGTTAAACAAGAATCCGTTACAAGACACCTCGCTGTCATGCCCGTAAATACAATAAAAGTTACTATTGAATAAAAAAGTGAGGTATTCACCGTCCACTCCCCTTATCTGCACATGATGCAAAGGAGTAAGCGAAATCATTTCCTCTTTTTCCAGATGCATCACCACATGATCCACTTCCACATCCAACGTTCCATGCCGCACCCATATAAATTTATAAAGACTCCTGTCACGCTGCAAAAAAGAGTTTTCATGGAAACAGGAAGTCATTGCTATATTTCCATTCAATTTAGTACGTAAGTGATATTCCATAACTACTTCTGATTAAGTGATGTTCCCCTACTTTTTCAAAAATAAGATGACGGGATAAATATAAGACTATTCCTTTATATAAAAAAGAAATAGAACAAAAGAATGACTTCCCCTCCCACTCCCTTTATCAGCATTCGCTCCCCACTGCCATATCGGCCGGCAGGAATTCCCATCCAATCATCTCCCATCTGCCTATACGAAAACTTTCCATCCCGTCCTGTTTCTTTTAATATTTGTTAAACATTTCCATTTCTTCGTCCACTCATTAATTTAATAGTACATTTGTTGCATCACAAGCATCATAGCTATATAACAAAAGAAGAGTAGGACATCAATAATGGACAGAAATCTTAAAAGAACGTGTGTAGCCCATATACAACGGTTACTGATATGTACCTGTATATTCACCCTCTTTGCAACCATCGGCAAAGCCTCCCATGTACAGGAAAACACCGAGGCGGGGAACTATATTCTGATTCTGAACAGCTACAACGAATCCTCTCCCTGGAGCAACAGCATCGCCACCCCCATTGTTCATAAAATAGCCAGAATAGAGAACATGGACGCTTACATAGAACATCTGAATCTTTTTATGGTAGGCGACTCCACTAAAATCGAGAGATTCTCAGAAATTCTTTCTTCGAAATACGGCTCCACCCCTCCCCGCCTGCTGGTATTCATTGGGAGCATGAGCCTGATTTTCAGAGAAGAGATTCAATCTTTATGGGGTAAAGTACCTGCCATTGTATGCGGAGCCGACCCCTATGTGTACCATGAGAAATTCTACAGGCAGAGAGATACAGTCACCCCCGAAGAAAAGACACACATGAGCGAATTGGCAGAAGAATTCAATTTCACCTACATGCACACCCCCATCTATCTGGAAGAAAACGTGCAACTGATGTGCAGGATGATTCCCGGTATGAAGAAACTGATTTTCCTGGGAGACGGCATCTACCCCAATCCGGAATATGACAAGCAACTGCGAGAGCTGATTAAAGACAAATACCCGCAAATGGATTACGAATACATCTCCTCGCGTACCAACAGTCTGCATCAGCTATATAACGCCGTGCGTAAAACAGACAAGACCACAGGCATTCTGGTATCCACCTGGTTCACCGAATCGTTCACTTCAAGCAATTTTCTGATTAATGCCTACAGAAGTATCGCCAGCATCTCCGCCCCTTTGTTCACCATCCGCTATGCAGGTATGGATGACGGCGGCATGGTAGGAGGATACATGTATAATGACCAAATCTTTACCAGGCAATTACTGAAAACGATAGACGAGATACTACATGGGAAGAAAGCCAGCGACATACCTTTTTATGAACCCAACGAAGCACACCCCGCATTCAACTACACAAGACTGGTAAATAAAGGACTCGATCCCGACCTATGCCCTGGTGACACCGTTTTCTATGACAAACCGGCCAACTTTCTGAACAAATATAAATGGATCATCCTAAGTGTACTCATTGCTTTTATACTGATGGCCGTGGCACAGCAAAAACGCATCCAAATGCTGAAAGCGCTGAGACGCGCCCAGCAAAATGAAATAGACACGAACACACAATATACCAATCTGATAGACAATATGCCTATCCTTTACATGAAAGAACAGGTAATATGGGACAAAGAAGGGAATATCGCAGACAGCATTTATATGGATGTCAACCGCTATTTCGAACGATGTTTCTTGCCCAAATCCGAGGTAATAGGGAAAAGAGCCTCTGAAATTTTCCCGGAGTCCTTGCCGGAATTCACCCATTTCATGGAACTCACCTTAAAAGAAAAGAAATCGATCACCTTCCCATATTATTTTAAGACCGTCAACATCTTCTATGATGTTGTCCTGAATTGCTCTACCGAACCGGACACAGTGGATGTGTTCTGCATGGACAGCACCGAACTGCACAATGCGCAGCAAATGCTGAGCGCCACGAACCATAAACTTTCCATGGCACTGGAAGTAGCCAACATCGTACCTTGGAAATGGAATTTGAAAGACCATACCATTTTATGCGACCTCAACCGCCCCATTGTCATGGCGGCCATGCCGGGAAGCATCAGCGAAGATCAGTTGAGCGTTTCGGACGAGCAATACTTCGCTAAAATCATTAAAGAAGACCGCCCACGCGTGATACAGGCCTACCGTGACCTGGCAGACGGGAAAATAGAGAAAGTAAAAGAGGAATACCGCGTGCTGGCCAATGACGGAACACAATGGAAAATAGACTGGATAGAAGCGCAGGCAGCTGTGGAAAGCAAAGACGAAAACGGAATGCCGCTCACTTTGGTAGGATCTTCCCTAGTCATAACTGAACGGAAGAAAATGGAAGACGAACTGCTTTCAGCCAAGGACCGCGCGGAAGAATCCAACCGGCTGAAGTCCGCTTTTCTTGCCAATATGAGCCACGAAATACGCACTCCGCTAAATGCTATCATCGGTTTCTCAAACATCCTTGCTGCTGCAGAAGAGGAACAGGAAAAGCAGGAATATATCAATATCATTGAAAGTAACAACACGTTGCTGCTGCAATTAATCAGCGACATACTGGACTTATCGAAAATAGAGGCCGGTACATTAGAGTTCAGCTATTGCAACATAGAACTGAATGATATTATTTCCGAGATAGAAAGTGTCACCCGTTATCGGACAGAGAGCAACGGCATTCAACTGATTGTACAGAAAGGACTTCCCTCCTGCCTCATAAGAACGGAAAAGAACCGTCTGATGCAGGTACTGAACAATTTACTGAACAACGCCAGCAAATTTACCTCACAAGGAAGCATCACCTTCGGCTACAAACTATGCGACAAAGAACTTTATTTCTATGTTAAAGATACCGGTTGCGGCATTCCAGCCGACAAAGTGAACTCCATATTCGGACGTTTCGTCAAACTGAACTCTTTTGTACAGGGTACAGGACTGGGGCTATCCATTTGCCAGACAATTGTAGAGCACATGGGAGGACGCATCGGTGTTGAGTCCGAGGAAGGAAAAGGATCCACTTTCTGGTTCACCATTCCCTACCAGCCTGCCGCTGCAGAGAACAAGAGAGAGGAAGAGCATCAACTCATTTCCGTGCAAAAAGACAAGCTGACCATTCTGATCGCCGAAGACAATGAGAGCAATTACCGGCTGTTTCAATCTATCTTGAAACGAGAATATAACCTGGTACATGCCTGGGATGGAAAAGAGGCGGTCAATTTGTATAAGCTCCATACCCCTCAGATAATTCTGATGGATATCAATATGCCGGTGATGGATGGCTATGAGGCCACCCGGGAAATACGAAAACTATCCTTGGATGTGCCTATCATTGCTGTTACCGCTTTCGCCTATGCCAGTGATGAACAACGGGCCATGGAAAACGGCTTCGACGGCTATATGGCCAAGCCCATCAGCGCCCCACAACTGAGACAACAGATTGCTGCCATATTACAGAAACGCATTATCTTGTTATAATCTCCGTTTTTTCCATTATACTCAGCCGAAATCCGACGTAGAGACCGATCTGACTCCGCAACTATAAACAAGAAAACGACCGAAAGCGCCACAAGGATGGGAAACTAAAGCTGATTATAACGTAAATGCGAAGTTAATTCATCACTTCAGCTCCATTAAGTCTTTTTTTCAGTACCATTAAAGCATTTCTTACGGTCACCTTTTACAGACTGCGACAGCAGTCCGTATGTTTCACTGCGGCAGACCGTACAGTCCACTGTAGCAGACTGTACGGTCCACTGCCGAAGACTATAGTAACAGTCCGCACAAAAAGACTTAACAGTCCGCATGACAAGGCCTGATATACCCGACAAAAAGTATTAATCCCCCATATCTAAAAAAAGTTCCCCCTTGCTCACCTTCACAGGCTATGCAAGAGGGAGATTCCATACTAACTCTTAACCTAATAAATAAACGACAAAATCACTCTTTATATCTTAAGGCTCCGGCAGGCAGTTTCTCACCTTTCTCACCAAAGCTCTTCAATGCGTCTTCCGGTTCAATGGTTACTTTACTTTCATCCAGCATGTTCCGGTCAAGGCCGAACACGTCTATAAAGAAATCATAAACCGCATTGCGCTTGTTCGGACCGAAATCATGGCGTTCTTGCGGCAAATGTACATTGCTCACCTTGTCCGTCGCACCGTAAAAACCGTAGATGTGTTGCAAGTAAGGATATTCCAAACGGGGAACCGTGGCTGTCCAGTCTCCTCCGTCGGAAACCACCAGCATGGGACGCGGGGCAAACAGGGCAGCCAGCTCCGCATTGCAAGTTCCTCCACCTGCCAACTGGATGGGCTTGCCACTTTCACACGGGCAACCGCCATCAAAATGAGAAGCCAGACTGACCACAGGGGCGGCAGCTGTAAAACGGTCGTCCAGGACGGTAAGCAACACCGTCTGCGTTCCTCCGCCGGAACCACCGTTCACGCCGATGCGTGCAGGGTCTATATCTTTACGGTTTGCCAGCATATCATCCAGTATCAGCAATCCGTTCATGGCCTGAATGGTGTGCGCGTCATCGGTATGGTGCGCTTCCGCACCTACCTGCAAGGCGGATTCCCCCCAACCATACAGGTCATAATCCACGCAGACAGCCCCCATACGTGCCAGTGTCGCCATGCGCTGCTGCTGGTCTTTGCGGTAGCGTCCCTGTCCAAAATGACCATTGGGGCAGATAATCAGTGCATGTTTGCCTTTGGTGCGGGGGGCATAGACTGAACCGCAGACATAAAGTCCCGGCAAGGTTTCCAATGCAAAGTTCTGCACGGTATAGCCATCAAATTTGCGTATTTTAGAAAGAACAGGCTTTGCATACTTCACTGTTTTCCTCAGCATATCATCCAGTCCCAGACGTTGGCGCACCTCTTTGCGGAGAATCTCCCTGCGCTGTTCCCATTGACTTTTATCACTATATAAACCACTAAGGTATGCCAGCATTTTTTCTCCGTCGGCATCCGTGCGGCGGGCGTATTCGTAAGGTTTCAACTTATATACCTTGTCACTTTGCTTTACGAATTTATAATCGAAGGGGGAAAGCACATTGGTCAGCGTTTCCTCCAATGAATAAGGCCGGATACGGAAATCGGCATACGGAAGCACACGCCCCACCGTATCCACGTCATATTTCAAGCGGACCTGGAAACGGGCGGCAACGTCATTCAGCACATCGGATAACGGACGTGCGAACCGGGTTTCATAAGTTTGTGCAGATGCAGCGGAAAAAGAGAGTGCCGCCATGCACCATAATAGTTGTTTCTTCATCGGGAAGTCTATTTTATTTCTTTACCATCCACATACACATCATCCAGCACCAAGTCCTTGCAGTCTTCAAAGACACAGCGTTGCTTGGCATTCTGAATATACACATCACGCATCACAATACCGGTAATAGGCGCTTCGGGCAGGCCTACCACCATAATGGGGGTATTCACATCACGGACCGTCACACCCGACACATAGATATTGCGAAATTCCGGAGTACGGTCACTCTTCGGTTCGGCAGGCATCTTGCTATATTTCAGATTGAGGACGATAGCCTCTTTCTTGATGTTACGCATCACAATATTGCTTACCCGGATATCTTCTACAATGCCTCCGCGGCCACGGGTGGATTTCAGACGAATCCCCCGGTCGGTTCCATCAAAGATACAATTGCTGATGGTTACTTTCTTCACCCCTCCGCTCATCTCGCTGCCGATAACCACACCACCGTGTCCGCTCAACATGGTACAATTGGTAATCGTGATATTCTCGCAAGGAACGCCCAGTTTACGTGCTTGCAGGTCACGTCCGGATTTGATGGTGATGCAGTCGTCGCCTACCGAAATGTGGCAGTCGCTGATGTGTACGTTCTTACAAGACTCAGGGTTGATGCCGTCCGTATTGGGGGAAGGCACATTGTGGATGGTAATGCCTTTAATGGTCACATTATCGCAAAACTCAGGATTTACGGTCCAGAAGGGAGAGTTGATAATCTTCACGCCCTCTATCCGTACATTCTTGCAACGGATGGGATGTATGAAAGGGGGACGGAAGAAGCGACGGTCCAATGTGCCGTGCCAGTCTTCGTTGGTTTCGGCGTAAAGGACTTTCAGGTCGTTTTCCTTCTCGAACATGGGCTGGTACTTGTTGATGTTTCTCTTGCCGTTGTCCCGAAGGTCTACAAGGACGCGGAAAAATTCCGTCCACCATGCTTTGCCCTGTCCGTCCAGTGTCCCTTCACCCTTGATGGTGATGTTCTCTGCATCCACGGCATAAATCAGCGGTTGGAAACTTTTCATCATGATTCCCTCATGGCGCACTTCCACATAAGGGAGGAAGTCGTCAAAGTTCTCCGAGAATTTCAAGGTGGCTCCTGCTTCCAGTTCCAGAGTGATGTTACTTTTCATGTGGATGGAACCGGTGAGATAAGTTCCTGCGGGGAAAAAGAGGGTTCCTCCACCATGGGCGTTCAGGCGGTCGATGGTGGAATTAATCAATGCTGTGTTCAGCTTCCTGCCTTGCACATCGGCACCTGCCTGCTGCATATCCACACGCTCCGCATGCAGAAAAGACAGACAGCAAACACATAGTAACAGACTTAAAAAGGTACGTTTATTCATATTGTTCATTAGTTGATTTTAGTTTTACCAAATACCCTCAGGGGGCTTTTCCTATGAAAACCGCGTTTATTTCTTAAAAGAATAAGTTCCGCTTTCCACTATCTTCGGCTCTTTTTCATCGGGAAGGAATACGCGTGCCGTACACCCTACAGGTATCGTTACTTTTAATGTAAAGACTCCATTCTCGCGGGTCCAGTCTACCGCTACTTTTCCGTACAAGGTTTGGGTAGAGGCACGGACGTATGTCAAATCGCCTACCGGACGGGGACGTATTTCTATTTCCTTCATTCCCGGTTTTCCCTCAACGGTGCGGATACCCGCCAGCGAGTTGAAGAACCATTCATCAATCTGCCCCATCATAAAATGATTCCACGAAGAACCTTGCCGCGGGTCCCATTGCTCGGTCAGCGTGGTAGCTCCGAATTTCAGCTGGAAACCATAGCCGGGTGCTTCTTCATGGTTGTGCATGGTGTACATCAGTTCATTCAACCCGTTACGCGCCAAAGTCTGGAACAGATAACGGTTACCCACATCACCGGTGGTCAGCCGGTTGCCGTGGCGTTTTATATCCGCTACCAGATTATCAAGCACCGCCTGTCTGTCATCGGCGGGAACCATTCCCAGGAACAAAGGCAAGGCATTGCTGCACTGGCTTCCCGTACCATACTGACGAGTGTCCTTGTGATAAAACTCCCGATGGAATGCTTTATTAATTTCTTCACCCAAATGAGTGTAATATGCTACATCATACCTATTATCCAGCATACGTGCCGCCTCCACCAGATAGCGAACAACCATATAATAATGGGCGGTAGCTACTAAAGGAACAGGCGTATTACGCGAGAAACCGGCCCGGAAATCTCCATAATCATACCAGTCACCCAATCCGAAAGAAACAATTCCATTGTCGGCACGGGTAGTGAGGTAATCAATGTAACGGCGCATTCCGTTATAATATTTTCTGATCAATGAATCATCCCCATACGTCTCATAATACATGAAGGGTAATACCACGAAGGTACATCCCCATTCGGGAGATTCGGCAAAAGCATCCATACCGGGGCCCTCGAACACCACATATTCCGGAGCAGTGGTAGGAACCGCGCCATTGGCATGCTGTGCATCGGCTATGTTCTGAAGAGTCTGAGGAACAAAGCCTGTCAAATCATAATTGTAAAGCAAACCGGGACCGCATAAATGATCCTGTTCCAGCCAGCCCAGTTTCTCGCGATGAGGACAATCGGTAAACACGGACTGCATATTGCTTCGCACCGCCTTCTCTATCAGCCGATGGGCCTCATTGAATATACGATTGGAACATTGGAATGTGGATACCTTAGGAGCCGAGTTATAAACAAAGCACGACTGTATCTTCTGGATCACCGGAAGACGGTGGGGATTCTTCTGCCCTTTCAGCACAGCGCCTTCCACCTGAATATACCGGAAACCATAGTAAGAAAAACGAGGATGCCAAGTTTCCACTCCTTCCCCTTTCAGGGTATATTCATAATAATGTTGTCTGCCGGTCTGACGCTGATTGCAAGCTCCTTCGTCCGTCAGGGATTCGGATACAAGCAGAGTTATTTTCTGCCCTTTCTTTCCACGGACGGTAATTTCGGGGAAACCGGCCAGGTTCTGTCCCATATCCAGCACAAAGGCAGACGGGTCCACCGTCCGTTTGGTTGACTTGCAGGCGGCTGTTATCTGTTCAGCGGTGAGCTTGGTCACTTTCCGGATATCATAACGCTCCATGATCTTTACCGGTTGCGCTATCTGCGGACGAAGCACCCCTTTGGGGGCTTCCTGAATCACGACAGGATGCCAATCCTGCTCTTTAAAACCGAACATGTTCCAGCCTTTCTGCTCACGGCGGGCGTCATAATCTTCTCCGCCATAGATGCAATTGAACAGTACGGGACTGAAATCGTACTTCCAGTCCTTTCCGGAAACAATCGTTTCACTGGTTCCGTCTTCATAATTCACCACCATTCGGAAACGAAGCGTGGGGGCGCCGAAACTGATTTGCAATTTACGATAGCGGCCGCCTTGCACATTGTAAAATCCATTTCCCAGCAGGACTCCGATGGCGTTACCTCCTTTCTTCACTTGCGAGGTGACATCATAAGTATTATAATAGACACTTTTGTCATAGTCGCTCCAAAGAGGGGCAAATTCGCTGTCTCCCACTTTTTCTCCATTCAGCGAAAACTCGTAAAAGCCCAAGCCACATACATACGCCGTGGCGTCTTTCACTTTCTTTGCCACATGGAACTCACGGCGCAGATAAATACTTTTCTTTGCCAAAGTATCCACAGCAGCCCAGGCGGCCTTTGCCTCAGGCTTTTTCAGTTCACTGCCATGATATTTCCGGCCTTCGGGTATGCGGGCATCCTTACGGGTAATAGCCCCAATCCATTCACTGCCGGCGAAAGCCGCTTCGGAAGTCAGGATACTGAAATCAGAGGAGGCACTCCATGCCGAAGGCGTATCAGCCTCATCCCAGACACGGACACGCCAAGTATAATGCCTGTCCTTCTCCAAAGCCGCATCCGCACAGGAAACCAACTGGCTTTGAGCAGATTTTACTTTACCGCTGTTCCAGACTACTTTTCCTGCCCATACATCCCGAATCTCTATCTCATAAGCAGTCTGCCGCGTGCCATTTTCCGGCGAACTCATCTGCCATCCCAAACGAGGGGCATCAGAGGTGGTCACTCTTCCTTCGCGCATCTCACACGTCAGACGGGTAACAGTTATGTCCTTCGCCTGCACGGCGAAAGACATAACTAACAAAGCGGCTATTAAGATTTTTCTGTAATTCATTTTTCTTTCAACAGTCTGTTTATTATCTTAAGACATCCCCTTTATTCAAAATTATAGCACATTCTCACAAAGGACACGGGTCAATGTATCGGAGTGTCCCACTTCCTTTCCATCCACATAGATATGCAGACCTTTTCCACGCTGGTAACGGCTGCCGTCCTTATCCCACAAAATAGTGAGGTTACGGCCATGATACAACACATTATCCAAACAGAAATAATCCCATTTTCCTTCGGGAATCAACGGATTCACCTCCACTGTGTTATCCATGCGCGGACGGAGCCCTATCAAACCGGTAATCATCAAATCATTAAAAGTAGAATGATTGTAATAACGGCTGCGTTCCTGATCTCCTTTCAACCAATAACCGGTCACCTCATCCAGATACTCACCTATGTAGGGGCGGCCACGGTGATGCTGCGACTCCACATAGCGTTCCATGTGATGGAAATACACGCTGTCTGTCAATACAGTCTGAGGATAATTATTCATAAAATTGGCCATTGCCGTCAAAGTCTGTGCAGATGCAAACGGCCAGATAGCCCCATCCCATTCACACTTACCTACGCCATGCGTGCGGAACTCAGGATGACGGCGCTCGGCAGTGGTAAGTCCGTAAGGTGCGGAAAAACCTTTCTCGTCCATCACTTCCTTCCATGCCACAGTGTATTTGGAAGAAGCATCCGGCAAATTGAAATACCAAGGGATATAGCCGATAGCCTCGCGTACCTCGGCGGACGCATCTCCACGCATCGTTTCAAAGAAATGATGGTCTGTGTTCCACAACTTATCCTGTACCAATGTTTTAATGGAATCGGCTTTCAATCCATATTTCATGGCCATGCCCTCATCTCCTGTCATGATGCCGATAAGAGAGAGTGCTTTGGCATTGCCATACATATAACTGTTGATAGTGGGACGGGCATATTGCTTACGACGGCCTCCGCTGATGGATTCTTCCATACCATCCTGCACATCTCCCTGCCAATAAAGTCCATTGGGCAGGCGGTTTGTCTTTTCCCAACGGGCATATTCCGCTTCCAAGTCTTTTACCATATCCAACAAGAACTCCTTGTTTCCATCGACCATGTAACGTCCCAGTATCGCATCCGCATTCCACGAGCTGAACTTGGTCATTTTAGCCATCGGGCCTCCTTCGTTACCCCGATACCAAGTATGGATAATCTGATTCAAGTATTCCGGATTACGCAACCAGCGGCTCTCATAAATATGATGACCGATGGCACAAGCTATCAGATTGTATTTATCGGCATACGAACGGTTTACCAGAAATTCGGTCATACCATAGCCCACCGGAGTTTCCTTGATGTGCTTGCGCAGCGTCCACCAACGATAATAATACATTTCTTCGAAGTTCTTTTGAGAGCACTCGAAAAGAGGAATGTTTTCTTCCATCCATTGAGATGCACGGGCATTGGGAATAGCCTGGGCTATATTCTCATCCTCCATGCTGTTGAAATAATCCACATAGGGCTTGAAATCCTTATATTTCAAGAAGGCTGCACCGGCATCCTTATCAGCAGAAGCCGTCTTGAAATGGGCTATACGATAAGTGCACAAAGGTTCTTGCTCACCTGCATTCGGCAGAATACCATACCAGTCCGCCGGAGTATCCACCGTAGGATAAGTCCGTTGCGCTCCGGTGCGGAACATCACTCTCTCGATGGCCGGAACGGGTGCAAAGAACATACGTTGCCCCACTTTCTTTCCATCCACATAGACAATTACCATGCGGTTGGCAACAGAAAGCTCCACTTCTACCTTATACGTCTTGCCTGGTTCATACTTCAACAAATTACCAAACCGCGCACCTCCTTTGGCACGGAAAAGTCCATCGGGAGTCAGTTCCAGACGGGAACAGGCAATGCCGTTTTCATCCAGAAATTCTATCTGCAAAAGTCCTTTATCGTTCTGTTCCGCCATCAGTTCGAAAGATACTTTCAGTTCTTTTGTAGCAGGTATCTTACGCTCCACACGGGCATAATCGAATAAGTCCTTGTCTTGCAGCACCAGCCATTTTCCATCCAGTGATACGGGAGCCCACTGCAAGGAATACAAATTCCAGTCGGTCAGTTCGCTCAAATCTTTGTAGCCGGCAAAATCGTCGTCAGCATGCTCGCTGGCGTGTGCGCGGACAGGCACAGGAATATGAGACACCCACATATCCTCTTTATTCATACTGTAAGTCACCCATAAATCACCATCGGGAGGAGTCCCGTTACCTTCCTGAATACCCCGTACATACTGAGGACCGAATGATTTATAATTACCTCCGTAACGCATCGGTGTAATCTCGCCGTGCACCAGGTTCAAGGTCGTATATTCCAGCCCGTCCTTACTGAGCGAGATAGCCAGCGGCCAACGGAACTCGGAAGGATTATACACCGTGGCGTATGTACCGTCACTCAAACGCTGCCCCCAAATCTTCGCATTACTGTTTACAAAACCTTTCGCACGTTCCACCGGTTGCGCCCATGTGTTCCCGCCATCCTCGCTGATGGAAGTCAGGGCATGTTTCCACAGGCTTACCAAACGGCCGTCGGGCAAGGTATAGTCACAATACGCTTTGTATTCTTTGTGTAAAGGAATCAACGGGTCATTGCGGTCGGCTTCCTCCACCCACTGCATACGGTAGCGGGGATTATCCAGAATCTCCTGACAGGCTTTTACAAACTCCTTGTCTTTACTCCGTTTAAAATAAGGATAAGAGGTATTCTTTTCATTGAACGCATGGTTATAATAAATGAAATAAATGGGGCCGAAGGAACCGTCCTTTTTAATTTCGCGAACCACACGGCCTATTCCGTTCCCGTCATTCGGGTCATCTTTCTTGTCCAGCGCCACACCATAGTTTCCCATGGCTATCAGTCTGCCGCTCTTTGACACATAAAAGCCTACACGCTGATGCATGATGGCATCCAGATCTTTCGCCTTGTCTGTGCGTCCGGGCTTGGTATAGCCATCGGGAACCCGGTAGATAGGGAAAAGGGTCACCGGGTTTGTCCAGTGATAACCGTCTTTCGAGGTCATCAGGAAAGTTTGTGAGGGAGGAATATGCTCGTCCGAAGGATCGGAAAGATAATGCATATAGAATTGTCCGTTCCAATAAGCCAACATGGACTGATGATTGTATGTCCATCCATTGCCGTTATCGGGTGCAGGGTGTTCCCGGTTGGCACGCATCACCTGAATATTGTGTACCCCTACCACGGGTGACAATTGCCCGTCATGACAGGTAGGGTTAGACAGCTCCGTGCCTGTATAGTGTACTCTATCTTGCGCCGATACCGAAAGTGCCAGCGAACAGGCTGCTGCAAAGGTAAAAAGTTGTTTCAGTTCCATTTATTTACTTCTATGTTGTTTTTCCATTTATTAAAATGAGGTTTCTCTTCAGCTTGATTGACCTGCAAACAAGCAAAGCTCTACAAAACTACGAATTTCTTCGTTTCCCGATAAAAGCTCCGGGCTTTAAAAAAAGACGAAAGCACAAAGCAAATGTACTCTATAAAATAATGCTATTTATAAAAAGCGTCTTTTTGTTAATGAATTTGCATAAAAGAAGCTTTTTTACTATCTTAGCAGCATGAAGTTAACAGTTTGATAACTTTTCTACGAGAAATATGTTATTTATAGTATTCACTTTCTTAACAACCGTTTGCTTATGAAACAAAAGAATAAGATGTTATCCACCCATGGCATTAAAACACTATTCGAAACCCGATTAACCCAACTCACTTCATTAGCTTCAGAAAGCCAGGATGAAACAGCTTTCAAGAATAAGCTGAACGATTATCTATTATCCGGTCCTATTTACAATCCTGCTGCCGCAAGGCAAATTAAAAGACTGATAGATAACGATGGAAAAACCATTTACGAAGCCTCTACAGAACAGGAGATTAAAATAGAAACCATCTCACTGCTTTGGAAGTTTTTAACGAATCGTATCATCAATGAAGAGATTTCCGTTGATTTATGGATTGACCTGTATCACCAGTTCGACCGGCTTTATCACGAAGAAGAGGAGCTACCTGATGAAAAACAAGTGCAACAGTGGATGAAACGCTGGCCCAGCGGACTGAATGAGGATGTCCGGGCTATCCGCCGACAAAACAAAGAACGTATCATCTCCCTTCTTATCCAGAAAATAGAAAACAGACACGCACCTTCCAGCCGCTACCTTTTTCCTGAAGGAAGCACGGAAGAGGACAAACGCCGGCTGGTCTGTCAATGGTGGAACGAAGCCCGTTTTCATCTGGCAATGGCCGTAAAAAGCCCTACCGAACTGAACCGGATGCTAGGCAACTCCCTGTCCGAAGAAACCTTGCAGCTTTATCACAAAGCACGCAAGAAAGGAATGCCTGTCTTCATCACCCCTTATTATTTGTCATTATTGAATCCTACCGGAAAAGGATATGATGACGAAGCCATACGCAGCTATATCTTGTACTCTTCCCAATTGGTAGAAACTTACGGTAACATCCACGCATGGGAAAAAGAAGATGCAGTAGAGGACGGAAAGCCCAACGCTGCCGGATGGCTGCTGCCGGACGGACACAACATTCACCGCCGTTATCCCGATGTGGCCATTCTTATCCCCGACTCGATGGGACGTGCCTGCGGCGGCCTATGTGCATCCTGCCAGCGCATGTACGACTTTCAAAGTGAACGTCTGAACTTCAACTTCGAGGAATTGAAGCCGAAAGAGAGCTGGGACAAGAGGTTGAGAAAACTGATGGAATATTTCGAGAACGACACTCAGCTCAGGGATATCCTGATTACGGGAGGCGATGCATTGATGAGCCAGAACAAGACCTTGCGCAATATACTGGAAGCCGTCTACAAAATGGCTGTCCGCAAACGGAACGCAAACCTGCAACGCGCCGAAGGAGAGAAATATGCGGAACTGCAACGAGTACGCTTGGGCAGCCGGCTCCCGGTATATCTGCCCATGCGAATCAATGACGAGCTATTGGAAATCTTACGCGAGTTCAAAGAAAAGGCATCTGCCGTAGGAGTCAGCCAATTTCTGATTCAAACGCATTTCCAGACTCCGCTGGAAGTAACACCCGAAGCGCGTGAAGCTATCCGCAAGATACTGGCAGCCGGGTGGACTATCACCAACCAGTTAGTATATAATGTGGCGGCTTCCCGTCGCGGACACACCGCCAAGCTGCGCAAAGTATTGAATGGGCTGGGTGTACTATGCTATTACACCTTCTCGGTAAAAGGATTTGAGGAGAATTATGCCGTATTTGCACCTAACAGCCGCTCCTTGCAGGAGAAAGAAGAGGAAAAGGTATGGGGAAAACTCTCCGCAGAGCAAGAAAAGGAGTTTTTGAACCTGTTGAGAAACAGTAAAGACCGTGCGGCAGCCGTACAGCGTTTCTGCACCTTCCATCAGATTCCTTTCGTAGCAACAGACCGCAGCGTACTGAACCTGCCGGGTATAGGCAAGAGCATGACTTTCGTAACTATCGGTATGACAAAAGAGGGAAAACGGATACTGGAATTTGACCATGACCCAACCCGCCAGCATAGTCCGATTATTCATCAGATGGAAAAAATATACATCAAGGAAAACAAGTCTATCTGGCAATATATGCTGCAATTGCAGGAAATGGGCGAGAAGAAAGAAGAATATGCCAGTCTGTGGAAATATATGGAAGGAGAAACAGAACACCGCTTCCCCTTATATAATTATCCCGATCCGGGATTCCGGATTACAGAAAAGTATAGTCACTTGTCAGTAGTTGGTAATAAATCAATCTGCTAATTTGTCAATGTGACAATGTGCTAATGTGCCATGTGGAACAAAGCGTAACCCATTGACATATTAGCACATTGACAAATCAGCAGATTATTCAATTCGTAATCTTGATCCCCACAAAATACGTTCTAGGCTGTGTAGGCCCATAGAAATAACCCGAGTCACGATAACCACCTTTGTCCAAATCCTTTTGGAAAGCATTAAAGATATTCTGCACTCCACCGTTCAATTGCAACTTGATATGGTCATTCAATACAAACGTATAATTCAGTTTCACATTCAAATCAAAGAAATCAGGAGTATGCACCATTTCATCTTTAGCGATATATTGTCCTATATATTCCTCGGGCAATTCTGTCGGTGCGAAATGTGGCACATGCATCCGGCCTGTGTACACACCGGACAAGGAGCAGTCGAAATTCTTGAACGGAGCAGATGTCAATGTGAAATAACCATAATAGTCAGGAGTACGGGGCATCCGCTTCACCGGCGCTACCTCAGGATTCTCACTCCATGCCTCCAGCTCAGTATATTCGCTGCGCTGCACCGTGAAGCCCACCTGTAAAGCCGCATCACGTCCATGTGCAATCTTTCCGTCCAGATTCACGCCATACACACGTGCCCCGTTACCGTTACGACGCTCCTTCACCTTGTTACCATTCTCGTCATGGCCCATATCCTCCAGTACAAACACGTCATCCAATCCGGTATAGAACCCTTCCAACAGCAAATTAGTCTGGAAATGACCGATATTTGCCGTCCAGTCAATGGAGCCGCTGATACTGTTCGAATGCTCAGGCTTCAGCCCTTCCGCCAACTTGATAAGCACGCCCTCACCTCCTACTGCCGTAACGTGCAAGTCTTCATCATAAGCCTGCGGCGCACGGAAACCGGTGGACCAGGTGATGCGCGCCTGTAGTTTGTCACTGGGCTTATAGAGCAGGTTCAGACGGGGGCTGAAGATGGGATTGTCAATCAGGTTATGGTCATCCAGACGGAAGCCGGCCAGGAATACAAACTGATTCATTTTCCATTCGTTCTGCACAAAAGCGCTGGCAATGCGCACATCCTGTCTCATATCACGGTGATAACCGGTCATAACATCGTGCAGGGAGTTGTTCTGATACTCCAGCCCGGCGGTAAAAGTAGCAGGAGAGAATAAAACTTTCTCAAAATTACCCACATACATGCCGCCTGCCACCCAAGTCAGATCTTTCGTCTTTCCGTATGCATTCGCATCCTGTTGCGCACCATAATAACTGTTACGGTCGGTATGCTGGATGGAAGAATAGAAAGAAAGCTTATGCTTGTATTCTTTCCAAAACAGATCATAACTCAATCCGCCACTATTGATAACGTGCTTGGTCTGTTCGGTGATATCCGTTTCGTGCGGCTGCAAATCAAATTTATTCCCTCCGCGGCGGAACTCATTCGTGGTATGATATTCCAGACTGATACGGCTGAACTGCGTAGGACGGTAATAGGTGCGCAGCCCGAACGTATTCATATTCAGCTTTCCCAACTCCGAGAAACCGTCCCCGTCCGCATCATACGGATTACGGTTCCGATAAGACTGATACAAAGCGATGCCATACGTATTGTCTTTTGACACCAAAGAGGCGTTGGCTCCCATATACTGTTCCCACACCTTGCCGTTCATATTGGACATTGTTGAAGAAACCTGAAATGAATTGTTGATGGGGTCTTTCGTGATGATATTGATGGTTCCGCCCACTGCATTAGCACCAAACAAGGCCGACCCTCCTCCGCGGACAACCTCTACACGCTCTATCATATTCACCGGAATCTGCTCCAAGCCATACACACCGGACAGAGCACTGACTACCGGACGACTATTGATAAGAATCTGAGAATAAGGTCCTTCCAGCCCATTGATACGCACTTGAGGGAAGCCGCAGTTCTGGCAGTTGTTCTCCACACGCAACCCCGACTGGTAATTCAAGGATTTAGCCAAATCGGTAGAATTCACCGATTCGAACAGCTTGGCATTCATCACATTGACTACCACCGGAGCCACCTTGCGACTTGTCTCATTGCGATTGGCCGATACGACTACCTCGTCCGTCATAATACTTTCGTCACTCATCAAAAAATGAACATCTACCGTGAAGTCGTTACTGACGGTCACTTTCTTTTCCTGTGTCTCATAGCCCAGTAGCTGAACCCTCAATGTGTACTTTCCTGCCGGAACCTTCTTGAAACGGAACTCCCCGTCCTCGTTACTCACCGTACCTTCCCCGGTTTCCACAATCAATATGGTAGCATACGGAAGGCTGTTCTCCGTGCCTTTTTCCACTACATGACCTGAAATCACATTTCCTTCCTTCACAGGATTTACATCTTCTGCATACGCATGGATACCCGCACCCATCACCATGAGCACGAGTAACAGAATATATTGTTTCATCTATTTTTTCTATTACTAAAATGTTTCGGTTTATTCAATTAAAGAATGTGTGCAGCTCTACGGCAAAAGCACATCCGCATCTGTTGAACGGATTATCCGAATGTATCCCGTCAACAGATATACCTTATGTTTCAGCAATAAAAAGGAGGAGCGCGCAAATGGATACATTGCGCACAAAGCGCTTTCGCGCGGAAAGTATTTGTCTTGTATTCCAAAACATACAACACAGGGCGGAATACAGTCATCTCTGTCTGCCCCCCGGGCTCCAGAGTCTGGATAGTGCTCAGATGAGCAATTGAGATTACCTGTCCTGTGGTATGCGTATGGTGTTTTTCGGACGAAGGATGAGAGTGCACAATCATCGAAGGTGTGTCGTAATACACGATGCGCCTTCTTTTTTTTCATTGACTATAAAAATCGACTCATTTTTTTAAGCTGCG